>NZ_JBANAZ010000095.1:0-29044 GCF_059803455.1 Bradyrhizobium sp. UFLA05-108
CAGTCCTGCCAACTAGACAGACTGAATCACTGGTATCTCTGAGTCGCAACCGCGGCCTTTTTCAACGGAATCGGCCAAAACTGGACGTCAACAGGACGATGACAAAGCCATGATCGCTTGTCGGCGGCCATAGATCGATGCACTTTTATCTTTCTGTGTGGATGCTTCAGACCCGCTTCGTGATCCCGGTCACAACGCCAATAAACGATCCTGCGAGGAAAGAAGCACTAAGCATTATTAGATTGAGAACAAGCTTATCTTGACTAAATTGAAGTAAGATCCACCCAAGCAGCATGCAAATTAGCCCGCAGCCTACCGGCCAAAGCGCACGCCGCCGTACTGCGAGCCGCTGGGCCGGGCCAAGCAGCTCAGAGTTCCGCGACAGATTCCAGGCTCGGCGAAACGATAGCTCGAAACTCAAGGCTAATACGGCCAGACAGGCAGCGAAGAAGTAGTAAGACATTATCCTCGTTGCCAACTGTTACCATCTTGAAGGACGCGAGACGATAGCGTGGATTGATTGCCTCGGTCTTAAGGAGATAGCGAACAAACGGTCGTATCGGCGCACTATTCCAAGCTCGTCAACGATGTCCGCTTCGGGTCCATTCTCGCCCGACTGAGCGTAGGTTGTCCGCTGGCTCATGTCCGCTTTGCCCCGAAAGCACCGAGACCCCAGGCCGCTTCAGGTGCGCTTGGGTGCGAGCCCGTTGCAGCCGCCGGCCTGCTCGGCATCGAGCACGAGCAGGGCGCCGGCGACGTAGAGCCGGCTGACGAAATCCGCTGCATTGGATCGCGCGATGGTGACATAGGCGTTCGACGCCAGCACGCGGCCGTCGGCCTTCGCGATTGCCGCGATCGCCTGTGCCTGCGGCCCGATCACGGCCAGCGAGCGGCCGGGCGCGGTGCCGAAGGTCAAGGTAACGACGAGCGCGAGCCAGCCCGTGACGACGAGCGAGACCGCAAACGCGATCCTGCGGAGCGGCCGCGGTGTTGTCCGGCGAAAGCGTGATGGGATTAGGCTTGATTGTCGCCGCAAGGAAGGTGCGCTCCCTCCCCCGCTTGCGGGGGAGGGCTGGGGAGAGGGTGTCTCCGCAATGGACAATCCCCAAGTGGAGAGAGCCCTCACCCGGCGCTTCGCGCCGACCTCTCCCGCAAGCGGGAGAGGTGAGCAAGCCCGTGGCCCGACCGATTCAACCAGAACCCGTCGCGCTTTAATAGTCGTAGAAGTGCTCAAGGCTCGCACCCTTGGTCGTCAGCTCGCGCTTGATCTCGACGAGCCGATCGATCCTTGCCTTAAGGCCGGCCCTGCGGAAGCCGGGTTTGGCGTCCAGATCCAGTGAAAACAGCTCTGTGGTGTCGGGAATATCGAGAGCCGTCCCTTTCGGCGCGATCACTGTGATGAGGATTTCGTGATTGCCGGCGATCTCCGCCAGGCGATGACCGCCGTCGATCAGCTTGTTCAGGATCTCGCTCAGCGCCTTGTAGCGCGGCGCCTGCACGAGCTGCCAGTCCGGGGACAGCGTCCGGATCGGAGTGATGCGGGGCTCGGCGCGAAGCACGTCCTGCGGCAATGTCGCGACCACGAACATGATGTCGCGCGGCTCGTCGTCATCGCTGGCATCGAGCGCCTTCTGGATCGCTGCGGCATAGCCGATCTTGACGAAATATTCGGTGCCGAGCGCGAAGTTGCGCTCCCATGTGCGCAGATTGCTTGGCGTCGGCGTCGAGATCGCGGTCAGCCCGTTCAGCGTGTCGCTGAACGGATATTTGTACCAGGGGATGGTGTAGAGGAAGGCCGCATAGTCCTGGAGCACCGCGCGGGCGTATTCATCCTGCGGCGTGAGCTTCTCGCCCCTGATCCATTCGAAGGCGCGCCCGATCGTGTTCTCGTAGAGACCCTTGATCGCGTATTCGGCGGAGTAGCTGATGCCGATGACATAGATCATCATCTTCACGTCGAAGCGCGACTCAACACTTGCCGGGACCGCGCGGTTGATGGTGCAGAAGCTCTGCCAGAAGCCGAGGATGTGGTGCAAATAGCCGAAATGGCTTTCGCTGGACTGGTCGAGGAAGCGGCCAAAATCCTCGAAAGAATAGACGATGTACCATTCGGGGAAGGTGAAATAGGTGTTGTCGAGTGGCCGGCGATAGCCCTTCTCGCTGATCGGCGGGAGTGCCATTGCGGCCGTTGTCGTGGATGCAATGTCGGATGCGGGCTGGCAGGTGCCTTCGATATAGGCGAGCGGAACCAGGATCGCGACGGCGATCAGAGCGAGCAGCGTGAAGATGATGCGGCCAAGCTTCCTGAACATAAGCCTCTTAAACATAGGGCGCTTAAGCATGGGCCGGGTGCGTGCGCGGCGCGAGGAGATAGCCGATCAGGATGGCGAGCCCGCCAAGGCCGAGATGCGGCGCATTGGCGAAGATGCGGGTCGACAGCGGCAGGTTCAAAACGCCGTTGATGAGGATGCCGAAATCGAGATAGCCGCTGCCGGTGAGGAGGCCGAGCACACCGTCGGCGAAATAGAAGACGCCGAAGAGCTGGAAGAACAGTTCGGATGCGCGGCGCGACGTCAGCGCCGAGGCGAGCGCCCACAGCGCGGAGACGAGATGCAGGCCGTCGGCGTACCAGGTGCGGCGGAACAGGCCGAAGATCATGTCGTTCTGGTCGATGAAGGCGGGGATGTAACCGGTCAGGATCACGAAACCAAGCAGCGCGGCATAGCCAAAGGCGCACAATCGGATGACGTCCATGATTCCTCCGGTAAGTTCGAATCTCGTTCGAGTTTAGAGCGTTTTCCAGCGAAGTGGACACCGGTTCGCGTGAAGAAAACGCGTCAAAACAAGAGTCTAGAGCCCCGTTCCGATTCATCGGAACGGAAACGGCTCTAGAGTGTCCCGAGCGCCTTGAGCAGGGCATCATTGAACTGGCCGGGATCCTCGATCTGCGGAATGTGACCGAGCCCGGGCAGCAGAGTGAGGTGCGCCTGCGGCAGGAGGGCCTTCAAATCGTACGCCTGTGCGCGCGGCGTCACGGTATCCATTTCACCCCAGAGGATCGCAATGGGCTGCTTGAGCTGAGCGTAGGCGGCGCGGTCAGCGCTCATCGCGCCGCGATCTGTACCTGTGAAATAATAGAGCCAGTCGGCAATATCCGATGTCGAGTTCTGACGCGTCAGTGGCCGCTGCAGGATCTCGACATATGCAGGCAAGGCGCGGTCCTTCCTTGCGATCAGCGATTGCAGCAGCATCTTGGTTGCGAGCGGATTGGTGACCGTCAGCGACACCAGCATTTCACGCAGCCATTTAGGACGCAGCACTGCCGGTGGATCGGACGGTTCAGCCATCAGCCCCAGCGCCGCATCGACCAAGACCAGCGCGCGGGCGCGCGCCGGAAAGCGCAGCACCAGCTCGGTCGCAGCGCCCGCGCCGAAGGAATGGCCGACGATGACCGCGGGCGTCACCTTGAGCTTCTCGAGCACGTCGCTGACGCGCTCGGCCTGGTCCTGTCGCGTGTAGCCACCTGGCCGATCCGAGAAGCCGAACGGCGGCAGGTCGAGCGCGATCACATGATAACCGCCGGCTGCGAGCGCATCGCTGGTCGCTCGCCACAATTCGCTCCAGGCCGCGGTGCCGTGAAACAGCACGACGGGGACTCCGGAAAGAGGCCCCATTTCCTGAATGAACACGTCGCCCGAGCGCGTCGTCACCCAATGCCCGCTCGACGGTGCAAGATCGGTACGGCCTGCCGTCTCGCGAAAAGCAGCCGCCAGGCGGAATGCGATGATCGCTGCGACGACCAGCAGCAAGAGGGCGCCGCACAGCTTGGCCGCACCACGAAGAATTTTGGGAATCAAATGGCCTCGCGAGATGAGTCGATAGATGTTCGACCGCTACTCTAGCGCGAGTTGATTTGCGTTGAAACGAACCGCGATCGCGGGTCGTTCAAGATGGAATTGGGCTGCTGATTTGCCCGACGCGTCAATTCCCGCGCGGCGATGCCATTCTACTTTGCATGGGGTTGTTTTCGATATTTTTGGGGAGCCTGCCGGGCTCACTGCCCCGACGGGGTGCGCAGGCCGTGCCAGGCATCGCGCACCTGCTGATAGTGCACTTCGGGCAGATAGTCGGGGGTGTTGAGGGTCAAGGTCTTGACGTCGAGGTGGCCGACGGCGCTGAGCAGCGTGTAGGAGGCGATGACGCGGTCGCGCAGCGCGCCGATCAGTCGGGCCTTGGCCTGGATCAGGTCGGCTTGCGAGTTCAGCACGTCGACGGTGGTGCGCTGTCCGCCGGCGGCCTCGCGCTGCACGCCCTGCAAGGCGACGGTCGCCGCCTTCACCTCCGACTCGGAGGCCGAGACCGCGATCTTGGCACCTTCGTTTGCAACCCAAGCGCTGGTCGCGGCGGTGCGCGCTTGGTTGCGCACCTGGTCGAGCACGAGGCGGCTTTGCGCTGACACCTCTTTGGACTGCCGGGTTTGCGACGCGGCCTGACCGCCGTCATAGATCGGCGCGGTGACGTTGGCGACGATGGAGGCCTGGTCGGTGGCGAACGTGCCGAGCGTCTGGTCGGAGTCGCGGCTGCGGCTGGCGCTGCCCTGCACGTTGGCGCTCGGCAGCAGCGCGCCTTCGGCGACGCGGATATTGGTGGAGGCGACGTCGACGTCGAAGCCTGCCGCCATCACCGCCGGGTGCTCGCGGATCGCCATGGCGAGCGCGTCCTCGCGGCTCCGCGGCAGATAGCGGTCGACGACCTCGGCGGGCCGAAGCTGCGACGGCGGGTTGCCGATCACCTGGGCGTAAGTCGCCTGGCTGATGGCTAGCGCGACTTCGGCGGCGTTGAGATCGGAAAGCCCGCGGTTGAGGCGTGCCTCGGCCTGCGCGGTATCGGTCGGCGTGACGTCACCCGCATTCAGCCGGCGCTGGGTGACTGCGAGCGTCTCGCGCAGGAACGCGACGTTGGAGCGTTGCGCCTCGACCAGCGACTGGTTGGCGAGCACGTTGGTGTAGGCGGTCACGCCATCAAGCAGCACGCCCTGGCCGACATTGCGCAAGGCCTCGCGGCCCGACTGCACCTGAAGCTCGGCGACGCGCACGCTATTGGCGGTGCGGAAACCATTGAACAGCGTCTGCGTCACGGTGACGCCGATGGTCCAGGGCTTCAGCGTCGCGGTCTGGATCGTGTTGTCCGGAAGCAGGTTGCGTACCGATTGCAGCCCAGCGCTCAGGCTCGCCACGATCTGCGGCCGGTAGCCCGCAAGCGCCTGCGGCACGTTCTCGTCGGTGGCGCGCTGGCGCGCCCGCTCGGCATTGAGCTGCGGATTGGTCTGATAGGCTTTTGCGAGGGCGTCCGGCAGCGCTTCGGCCAGCGCGGCTGCGGGGAGGGCGCAGGAAAGCGTCAGCGCGGCCCATGTGACAAGGACATGACCCACGCCCGATCGGCGCCGCGTCATCACGCGGCCAGTTCTGGCGGCACGCCCCTTCATTTGATCCCGTAACAATCCCGGCTGTCCGCCCCTGCCGACGGCGGCCCTCTTACCTGTTTAACCAGCGCCGGTCCCGCAGGCAAACTGCCGCGGGTGAATGTCCCATGAAATCCGTGCTTGTTGCAGCTACGTCACAGGATTTTGGGGAAGGCATGGCGAGCCTTACACCAGCCTTACCGATTCTTGTTCAGCGGCTTACGCTTCTCGATGAAGGCGGCCATGCCCTCCGAGCGGTCTTCCAGCGCGAAGGTGGCGTGGAACAGGTTGCGCTCAACCTGCATGCCCTCGGCGAGCGTCGTCTCGAAGGCGCGGTTCACCGCTTCCTTGGCCATTGCGGCCGCCGGCTGCGACATCGCGGCGATCTTCTCCGCGGCCTCGATCGCCTCGTCCATCAGTCTGTCGGCGGGGACCACGCGGCTGACGAGGCCGCTTCGCTCGGCTTCCGCCGCGTCCATCATGCGGCCGGTGAGGCAGAGATCCATCGCCTTGGACTTGCCGATCGCGCGCGTCAGGCGCTGCGTGCCGCCGATCCCGGGAATGGTGCCGAGTGTGATCTCGGGCTGGCCGAATTTGGCGGTATCGGCGGCGATGATGATGTCGCACATCATCGCGAGCTCGCAGCCGCCGCCGAGCGCGTAGCCCGCGACTGCGGCGATCGTCGGCTTGCGGCAGCGCGCCACGCGGTCGCCGCCGATCGCGGCAAAATCTTCCGAGAACATGTCGATGAAGCCTTTAGGCTGCATCTCCTTGATGTCGGCACCCGCGGCGAATGCCTTCTCGCTGCCGGTGACGACGATGCAGCCGATCGCGTCATCGGCTTCGAGATCGTCGACGGCCGCGGCGATCTCGCGGAAGACGCCGAAGGACAGCGCATTGAGCATCTTCGGGCGGTTCAGCTTGATGATGCCGACCGCACCTTTGCTTTCGACGATGATGTGCTCGAACGTACTCATGCTCCACCCACGCATTTTCGATGTGAGCGGGCAATGTGCCCGCTGGCGCGGTGGGCTTCAAGAGGGCGAAGACGCCCAATGGGACGCGCGAGCCGCGCGTCCCCGGAACCGGCTCAGGTCCAAGAATCTCGAAGAATCAAGCCATGAGCATGCGCGCGGCCGAGGCCAGCGTCAGGAGCGCGCCAACGCCGATGAAGATCTTGCCGATCAGCGAACTCTGATCCCAGGCCGAGCTTTCGCTGCTCGCGGCGGCCATAGCCGGAGCCGGGCGCGGCTGCGCGTCGGTTGCGGCGACGACGGTCTTTTGCGCAGGCGGATTGTCCGGCTGCTGGGTGGCATCGCCTGGCTGATCCGACGCGGACGCCTGGCTGTCCGGTGCGGCGGTCGCTTGGTCGGCCGCCGCCTGCACGTTGTCATTGGCTCGCGACGTCATGGCGGTGGCTGCCGCGGCCGTCGGTGTATCGGCAGAGGCGAGCTGCGCATTGGCGTTGGCGACCGACGGCGGCATCGTGCTCGAAGCCGGCGCGGCGGTATCATCGGGCGCTGCGCTCGCCATGTCCTTTGCGGCGCTCTTGGCGGCTTTGTCGTCGGAGGATTTCTCCGCCGTCTTGCTGGTGTGGTGACGGGCGGAATGACGGCGGTGCTTGGCTGGCGTGACGGTCTCGGCCGATTTGCTCGCGCTGTCGGTCGTGTCCATCATGGACGACGTCGGCGCTGCCTGCGAGGCGCCGCCGACAAGCAGAAAGAGTCCCGCGGCGAGAATCAACGCTGCGCGGCCACTGGCTTCGATCATTTACGATCTCCCCAATTGCCCCCGTCCCGGAGCGCACAGAGACCCCGGGGCATGACCACAGCGGGGCAGAAAATGGGAATCTTCGGGCCTGAGCGGGCGAAACCGGGGCAATCCGGCGCGTCCGGCCGGCTTGGCGAGTGCGAGGCGAGCCGAACGGTGTTATGAGCCTCCCGGGCTTGCCGGCTAGACCGGGCCGCGGGGAAATGCGCTGCTTGCCGTAGGATCACGATTTCGTGATTAAGTCCGGCCGGTGTAACAAATTGAAAGAGCGGCCGAATTGCCGTGTGAGGGGCGCGCGTGCGCGGACGTGAGGACGAATGGACCGGCCTGATGCGGTCGGCCATGGCAGGGGATGATGCGGCGTATCATCGCCTGCTGAAGGCGATCACGCCGGTGCTGCGGGCTGCCGCCCGGCGCGGTCTCACGCGTGCCGGCCAACCTCCCGATCAAGCCGAGGATATCGTGCAGGACATTTTGCTGGCGGTGCATTTGAAGCGGCATACCTGGGACAGCGAGGCGCCCTTCGCGCCCTGGCTGTTCGCGATCGCCCGCAACAAGCTGATCGACGCGCTGAGGCGACGGGGCAGGCGGATCTTCGTCAACATCGACGATTTCGCCGAGACGCTGCCGGGCGAGGCGCCGCAGGAGACGGCCTCAGCAGGCGAGGTCGCGGCGCAGCTTGCCACGCTGCCGCAGCGCCAGCGCGACGTGCTGCAGTCGATTGCAGTCGACAGCACCTCGATCAGAGACACGGCGTCCAAGTTGTCGATGAGCGAAGGCGCGGTGCGCGTCGCGCTGCATCGGGGGCTGGCCGCGCTTACCGCCAAATTGCGGGACCGATGAGATGGATACCGATCAACTGATTCGCACGCTCGCGGCCGACAACGCGCATCGCGCGCCGAAGGTCGGCGCCGTGCTGGCGCTCTCGCTGCTGGTGGCCGCACCGCTCTCGATCCTGATCTTCGCCACTTTCCTCGGCGTGCGGCCGGACGTGATGAGCGCGATGCACAATCCGTTCTTCGACATGAAGTTCGCCGTCACCCTGTCACTCGCGATCCCCGCGATCGCGATCAGCCTGCATCTGTCGCGGCCCGAGGCCTTGATGCGCGGCTGGGGCTGGCTGCTGCTGCTCCCCGTGGCCTTGCTTGCGGTGGCGATCGGCGGCGAGATGATGATGGCGCCTGCGATGCCGATGACGATGCGTCTGGTCGGCAAGAATTCGAGGGTGTGCCTGTCGGCGATCCCCGCGATGTCGCTGCCGTTGCTGGCGGGCGCACTGTTCGGCCTGCGTCACGGCGCACCGTCGCGGCCTGCGCTTGCCGGCGCGCTTGCCGGCCTGTTATCGGCAGGTCTGGCGGCGACGCTCTATGCCTCGCACTGCACCGACGATTCGCCATTGTTCGTGGCAACCTGGTATACGCTCGCCGCCGCGCTCGTGACCGCGCTCGGCGCGCTCGTCGGATCAAAAGTGCTGAAGTACTAGCACCGGCTATGCCGGCGCCGTGCTCTGCTGCATGCGGTGAAAGCGCAGGACCTGCTGCGCGGTCGAGGTGCGCAGCGCCTCGTAGGTATCTTTCGCGCTCAACAGGTCGGTCGGATCGCCGCCGGACAGCTTGTCGCGCATCGCGATGATCGCGCGCACGCTTGACCATGACAGGCCGGCGACCTTGGCGAGGATCATCACGCCCTCGGTGCGGCTTTCGATCATCATGTTCTCGGCGATCGCGACCGGCACACCGGCGAGCGCCGCGAGCCCGGCATTGGCCTCGTCGAACTTGCTCTGTTCGGCGAAGGCTGTGACCTGGTGCTCGTTGAGACGGCCGTCCTCGAACAGCGATCTCACCAGCGCGCGCGCCATTTCGGTCTGCCGCGTCATGGTTGCCGCGCGGACGCGCTGCGCCGCCTCGTGCACCGCGCTGAGCACCGCGTCGGACTGACCGGGATTGGCGGCTTCGAGCTTCCTGCGCACGCTCAAGGAGGCCTTCGCGATCAGCTTCAGATAATGATGGCGCGGCAGGTCCGGGCGCAGGCCTACGCAGGTTGCGAGGTCGTCGTCGCGTTCGGCGCGGCCGACCAGCTCGATGAGGCTCATTTCCGTGAATTGTGCGCCTGGATTCTTGACCGTCGACTGCACCACCTCGTCATTGCCGCGCGCCACCAGCACGTCGGTGAGCGCATTGGACAGCACGCGGCGCATCGAGATGGCCTTGAGATGCGCCTGGCTCTTGCTGCGCGCGATCTCGATCAGGGTCGCCTCGTCCAGCCGCTCTGACTTCGACAGCACGGGGCCGGCGACCTCGATGACGTCGTCGAGCGCGAGCGTGCGGATAGTCATGGCAGGCGCCGTGTCGATCGGAGCGAGGCGCTCGGCGAGCAGCACCTTGGCCGAGGTCTCGATGTGGTCGATCAGGCACTGGAAGACGTCGTCGAACACGGCGATCTGGTCGTCGGAATACTCCACCGCGCCGCCGATGAAGAGATCTGTGACGCGGCGCAGAGTCTCGACCCGGCGCGCAACCGTGCCGTGGGACAGCGTCGCCTGCAATTCGTCGAGCAGGTTTTCGGAAATCTTGGGGGAGTCTTTGGCGGGTTTCGATCTCATGGCCCTGTCCTGGAGCGTTCGGTCCGGCGGTTCTTTCAGCGCCGCCGGACAAAAATGGATTGGTCAGCTGGTCGCAATGCGGTTGCGTCCTTGCGCCTTGGCGGAATAGAGCGCGCTGTCGGCGCGCGCGAGAAATGAGTCGGCATTATCGTTGTCGCGCAGCGCTGCGACGCCTGCGGAAATCGTCACTTGCATGCCGGGCGCGAACGCGCTCCAGTCGAGCTCGGCCACGATCATGCGCAAGCGGTCGAGCATGCGCATGGCGGCCTCGCCCGACGTGTCCGGCATCAGCAGCAGGAACTCCTCGCCGCCATAGCGGCCGAAACGATCGCCCGGGCGGATATTGGCGAAGATGGTGATGGCGAAGGTGCGCAGCACCTCGTCGCCGGTTGGATGGCCGTGGGCGTCGTTGATGCGCTTGAACCAGTCGAGATCGATGAGTGCGGCCGAGCAGGGCGCCTTCGCCTCCCGCGCACCGGTGATCTCCCCATCGAGCGCGCGCATGATCGAGCCGCGGTTGAGCGAGCCGGTGAGCTCGTCGAGCTCGGCGAGTTCCTCGATGCGCTGATAGGCGGCCTTCAGCTCGATGCTGCGCCGGTACAGGATCTTGCGCAACGTGCTGCCGAACAGGCCGAGGAAGGCGCACTGGCCGATCACCAGAACGAAGCACAGCATCGATGCGAGCCGCTCGAGCCGGCTCGTCACCGGCATGGCGATCGGCAGGTCGGAGATCAGGAAGACGAAGCCGAGCCCTATGGTCGCGAGCGCCCAGGTCAGCATCGCCTGCTGCGAGGTCATGCGCAGCGTGCCGAAGGCGAAGATCAGGAAGAGTACGCTGATGAAGGCGACCCCGATCGTTGGCACCGCCAGCAGGAAGATGAGCTGGAGCGCCATATGCGCCGAGATCTGAAAGACGGTGAGGTAGTGGTCCCGGTAACGCTCGCCGACGCCGGCCTCCGACAGTACGGCGAAGCTGCCGATGATCATCAGCCCGCCGAGCCAGAACATCGACGGCACGATCATCGAGACCGCGCCGCTATAGGCGTAGAGCAACAGCACCGACGCGCCGAGCGAGTAGCTCACGGTCTGGCCGATATACATCTGGCGCCGCTGCCGCATGCGGCGCGCGACGACCTCCGGCGTGGCCTGGTCGGGAGACAGGACGAGATCCGCGACTTCTGCGGCATTCCGCTCTGGGATGGATGTCGCGGCCGCGCTCATGAACCTGCCACTGGTGAATGTCAGTCCAAAAATCTACGTGGCAAGCCTTTAGGTTTGGTATCCTTGCGGTGCGAATCCGAGCCCTCGGCCCGGGTAAGTGCCTTGATCCGACACGGAAATTAGCAAGCGATTAGGGATTGTCGGCGATAGGCCTGAGAATCGGCCTCGAATAAGGTCAACGGTAAGGTCCAGAGATACTATCAATTGGCCGGCGAATGCGCTGCATAAGGCTTCGTTATGGTTCGAGGCTTGGTAAGATCGGGCCGCGCCTGCGGGCGCTCCGCAAGGAAAAGTCATAGTATTATGCTACCGTTTTTAGCGACCCCCCAAGAGCTGCAAGAATACGCGCGTATGTGGGGTACATCACACACGTACCCGTACGACTGCGGTAACTTGAAGAATCTTGCTCCGCCCGTCGAACCGCCTGCCGTTTCGACCCGACCAACTTTGCGAGACGGCCTTTGAGCGTGACACAGGCGGCTTCGGACGAGGTCCTGATCGCCCGGATCGCTCAAGGCGACCGGCTCGCTATGCAGGTGCTGTACGGGCGGCACCATGTCAGGGTCTATCGCTTCGGGCTCAGGCTCGTGCGCGATGAGCAGGTCGCTGAGGACCTGATCAGTGAGGTGTTTCTCGACGTCTGGCGTCAGGCCGGAAAGTTCGAGGGCCGATCCGCTGTTTCCACCTGGCTGCTGGCAATCACCCGATTCAAGGCCCTGTCTGCGCTTCGGCGCAGGAAGGATCTTGAGTTGGACGAAGAGGCCGCCAACGCGATCGAGGACACGTCCGACGATCCGGAAACGGCGGTGCAGAAGAAGGATACCAGTGAAGCGTTGCGAGAGTGTTTGACGGCACTGTCGCCGGAACATCGGGAAATCGTCGATCTCGTCTACTACCACGAGAAATCCGTGGAAGAGGTGGCCGGAATCGTTGGAATACCGGAGAACACCGTGAAGACGCGCTTGTTCTATGCGCGCAAGAAACTGGCCGAGCTGCTCAAGGTAGCCGGTGTTGAACGAGGCTGGCCATGATGGCATTGAGCAAGAAGATGCTGGAGCAAGAGCCCAGTGAAATTGAGATGCTGCTGCCATGGCATGCTGCCGGCACGCTGAACCCGCGCGACGCACGCCGGGTCGAGGACGCGCTCGCCCGCGATCCTGAATTGGCCAAGCAATACGCCGCGATCCGGGCCGAATATGAAGAGACAATCCATCTCAACGAGAGCCTCGGTGCTCCGTCGGCCCGCGCGATGCAGAAGCTGTTCACCGCGATCGACGCGGAGCCCGCGCGCGAGCCCAGAGCGCTGTCGCTCTCGACACGCGTCTCCACGTTCTTCGCGAGCCTGTCGCCGCGCACGCTCGCCTGGTCGGCGAGCCTTGGCGCGATCGCGCTGCTGCTCCAGGCTGGTGTCATCGGTGCCGTGCTGGTGAACAACCAGAGCTCGACCTTCCAGACTGCCTCCCTCTCTACGGACGCTCCGATCACGCGCGAGCTCGGGGCCTCGTCCGCGGCGTCGGCGCATGCGCTGGTGCGGTTCACGCCGGACGCGCGGATCGCCGACATCACCACGCTGCTCGACAGCTATCAGGCCTCGATCGTCGACGGCGCCAAGGGCGGCATGTTCCGCCTCCAGTTCAACAAGGCGATGAACAACGACGAGCTGGCCTCGCTGCTCAGCAGGATGCAGCGCGAGAAGATCGTCAACCTCGCCGTGGCAGCGCCCTAAGCGCCCGAGGGACATGCAGCGTAAGTCCGAAAGCGTGTCGAGAGCGGGCGCCTGCGTTTCGTCGGTAGGCGCAATTCTCTTGCTTGGTGCCTTCGGCAGCGGGATCGCGCACGCGCAGGCGATCATGCGCACGCCGACAATCAGCATTCCCTCTCGCGTGCCGACCGTCAGCCCGACGGTGACGGGGCGCGGCAGCCCTGTCGTCACCGGGCGGGCGGTAACCAGCGTCGATCGCGGACCCAGGGTCGTGCCTCGGCTGACCGCGCGCATGGCCCATACGGCTGTGCTGCCATATGTGCGCTATTCGCCCAATCTCTATCCGGCTTGTAGCGCGCCCAATCGCGACGCCGACGGCGAATGCCTGGATCAGACGAATGCGGCCGGCGGCGGTTCGGGGAAATCGGGCAAGAAGGGCGCTGGGAATTCCGGCCGCAATACGGTGCAGGCGGGCACCACGTCGCGCAATTTCCCCAATGAGTTCGTGGCCGAGCTCGACAGCAACCTTTCGACCGCCGATGCCGACGCGCTTGCGCGCAGCCACGGCCTGACCCGCATCGCGTCGGAGAGCTTTCCGCTGATCGGCGCCACCATCGGGCTGTTCCGCATCACCGATGGCCGGCCCTATGACACCGCGCGCCGCGAGTTCGCCGCTGCGAACGGTGTACGCTCGGTGCAGCCGAATTTCCGCTACATGCTCCAGGACCAGAAGGCGGGGGTGCCGGCGGAAGGCGATCCCGCGCAATATGCGCTGGCAAAGCTCCGCCTGCCGGAGGCGCATATGCTGGTGCATGGCGCGAACGTCACGGTCGCGGTGATCGATTCCGGAATCGACACCAGCCATCCCGAGCTTGCCGACTCGATCGCCGACAATTTCGACGCGCTCGGCAGCAAGGAAGGGCCGCACGTCCACGGTACGGGCATTGCCGGTGCGATCGTGTCGCATGCACGTCTGATGGGCAGCGCGCCCGGGGCGCGCATCATCGCGATCCGCGCCTTTGGCGGCACCACGGGCGGCGCCGAGAGCTCGTCCTATGTGATCCTGCGCTCGCTCAACTATGCCGCCGAGCACGGCGCGCAGATCGTCAATATGAGCTTTGCTGGTCCGAAGGACGCGGTGATCGAGCGCGCCATCGCGGCGACTGCCGCGCGCGGGTTGGTGATGATTGCGGCGGCCGGCAATGCCGGCGCGAAATCTCCGCCGCTCTATCCCGCCGCCAATCCCAACGTGATCGCGGTCAGCGCGACCGATGCGCAGGACAAGCTGTTCTCCGCCTCTAATCGCGGCAGCCACATCGCACTCGCCGCGCCCGGCGTCGACATCTTCCTTCCGGCGCCGGATGGCAAATACCAGATGACGTCGGGGACCTCGTTCTCGGCGGCCTATGTCTCCGGCGTCGCCGCGCTGCTTCTGGAGCGCAACTACGCTTTGAAGCCGGAAGCGCTGCGCCTGACGCTCGCAAAGACCGCCCGCGACCTGGGAACGCCGGGTCGCGACGATCTGTTCGGTGACGGCGAGGCCGACGCTTACGCCGCGGTCACGGCGGTTGCCGTCGATGGTGCGACGCCGGTTGCGGCGGTGCCGGGAACAACAAAACGTGAAGATGCGTCGGAACGTCGCGACGAGCCGGGAACGCGCGCGCTGGAGCAACCCTCGCTTTCCAATGCCGGGGATAAATCCACGCTTTCTCAAGCGGATAGACCTGCCGCGCGATAGCTGACAGCGAGCGCGCGCGGACTGCGAAGGTCAAAAAATCACACGCCCGGTTTTGAACGTTCGGCCCTGTGCCACGACCAAATGATGTGGGAGCGGTCATCCCTCCCCATCAGTCATATCAGGCGCGAGCGCCCATCCACCCCAAGCGCCCATATGGCTTGACCCGTCCGGTTGTCCCCCCGGACGGGTCTTTTCTTTTTGGAGCTCTCGATCTTCGAAGCGCGCTTCCTTCATCTCCGGGTTGAGTGAGTTCGGATGATCGTTTGCGAATCGTCCCGCGCATTGCGCAGCAAGACCGCCATGCTTGTGCGGGGCTTGACGACGAAAGCCTGCGAAATCTCCGCACCATTACGGAATCTGGCACCGAAATTTGCGTCGTCGCTGGACAAGTCAAAACTTTTCCACAAAATAATCCCGTCACGTCTAAATTGATTCGTCTGCGTTGCGTCCCGCGTCCGTAGTTCTCTCCTGACGGGCTGGTATATGACACATCGCCAAGGCGTGGCTCGCGGCCGCGACATCGCGGAGCGCTGGTGCGCACTCGCTGAGCAGCGGCTGGAACATCTCACCGAAATGTTCGAGACCGGACGCTGGCGCCGCTATCACTCCGAAGTCGCCTTTCTCGAAAACATCCAGGAAGCCAAGCGCGCCGTGCAGACCTGGCGGGCGCTCGCCGACGGCGCTGACGTGCCCGCGATGAGCCCCGTCGGGACGTTCGCATTGGGCTGGTCGCCAGCGGCCCTGTCGCGCGAGACGGTGCGGCGCGAGCGCGCCCAGACCGTGCAGCCGAAGGCCGTCCACATCGCACCGGAGATGGTCGTGCCAGTCGGCCTCACCGGTATGCCCGAACGGCTCGTCGAGATCGCCGAACCCTCGATTGCCCCCGAACTGCCGTCCGCACCCCCCGAACGCGTGGTTGAATTCACCTTCAGCCTCGACGGCATCGAAGCGAAATATCCGCTGCTGCGGAATGCGTTTTAGGGCCGCATCCTCCGTCATTGCGAGCGCAGCGAAGCAATCCAGACTGTCTCCGCGGAAAGACTCTGGATTGCTTCGCTGCGCTCGCAATGACGGTGTGGCGGCAGCTGGCGCGACGTCACCACTTTGGCGTCGTCATGCCTACCGCCTCACTGCATTCCCGCCCACCATCACCTGCGCAAACCGTTGCGCACCGTCGGCCGACAAATCGGTCGTGACCGTTCGCGCATGGTCGAGGCCGACGATGGCGCCGAGCGGGGTCTCGGAGATCATGTTGTTGTTGACGAGCGCAGTGCCGGCGCCCGGCACCACGGACACGCCGACGCCGGCGAGGGCCTTGCGGATCACGTTGCCGGAGATCGCGACGTCGCGCAGATATTTGCCCCAGCCCGCGACTATGCCGTAGGACGGCGCGTTCTCGATCACGTTGCCAGTGACGGAGGTGTCAGCCTCGACATAGATGCCGATGCCGGCATCGTCATCGGGTGCGGTGCCGATGGGGCGCTTCGGGATCAGGTTGCGGACGATGTTGCCCTGGACCACCGCGATGCGGCCGCCTTCGTTGAAATTGCAGACTGAGATGCCGACGGCGGCGCCATCGACCGTGTTGTTGGCGATCACCGCAGCTTCGAACGAGAACTCCGAATAGAGCGCGACCTCGCGAACGTCACTGACGCTGTTGCCTGATATCTGGATGTTGGAGGCAGAGTTGCCGCGCACTGCCGAGTAGTCGCAATTTTTGATGCGATTGCCGCGCACGATGACGTTGCCGGCGCGGAAGGCGTTGATAGCGTTGCCGTATTGTCCGGAGCCGCCGGGGCCGGCCTTGATGTCCTCGATGCGGTTGTCGGCGACCAGCGTGCCGTCGTCACCAACGGCGGTGCGCAGGATCTCGATGCCATTGTCGCTGGTGCCGAGAATCGTGTTGCGCGAGACGATGAGTCCCTTGGCATCGAACGAGACCACAGCCGTCACGGCGATGTTAGTGAAGATATTGCCTGAGATGTCGCCGGCGATCTGCTCGAGCCAAATACCGCTGCCGCCGGAGCCCGTGATCTCGCAATCGAGAACGCGGACATCGCGTCCGCCGAGACAGTGGATGAGGCCGCGTCGCGTCGGCAGCGCAATGCCGCCACCGTCGAAGGTGATGCCGGCGAGGCCGATCGAGCCGGCGCCTTCGCTGAGGAGCATCGAAGGACCACCGGTGAAGATAAATTTCGTGGCACCGCGCACGCCGACGAGTTGCGAGCCGTTTTGCAGCCGCAGCAGCCCGGTGCGGTAGATGCCGGGCGGCAGCGCCAGCGGCGCCTGCGCGCGCGCGGCCTCGTCGATGGCGCGCTGGAGCGCGCGCGTCTGGTCCTCGCTGCTGCCGGGCCGCACGCCATACTGCGTGGCGTCGCGCCCCAGCACCGACGTCAGCGGCGCTGCCTGCGCGGCATCGACAGGCATGGCCAGCGCACCGGCAATGCCGGCGGTGGAGGCTCCAATGAGACGACGGCGATTGAGGTTCATAACGCGTCCTCCGGCGGACGCGGGACGCATCCGCGAGCGTTAGGTAGCGCAGAAATGCGGCAGGGCGGTCAGGCGCCGGAGGATTGTTACTGGTAGGGTTAAATGTTTACCGAGGCCGGGGTGCCGTAGGGTGGCAAAGCGAAGCGTGCCCACCATTGTCACCGCGGATTAGGATAGATGGTGGGCGCGGCAACTCTGCCCACCCTACGCAGCTCTATCGCGGCGCGCCAACTTCACCATCTCCATCAGCATCGCTTCGCCGGCATCGACCAGCTCCTCGAGCGTGATGCGCGGCGCTCCCTTGCGCCGCGACGCGCCACTGCGCGCCAGCAGCGGGATGTGGATGAACGCTGCAAGTTTCGGCCCGCCGGCATTCACGCTCTCGATCGCGCGCCAGCTCAGATAGTTGCAGAGATAGGCACCGGCATCGCGCGAGGCCCGCGCGTCGATTCCGGTCAGTCGCCCGGCCCGCAGGAGCCTTGCAGTGTGCGGACCAAACATCATCGCGTCTGCGTTCGCCGCGATCGCGCCTGTGCGGGAACGGGTATTGGCGGCATCGGGCCATAGCATGGTGACGGCGTTGCGCGCGCGAGTCTCGATGCGCAGGTATGAGGTGCGTGCGGCGAGGCCGAACATCAGAAGCGCATCGGGTCTGACCTTCGCGAGGACCTCTGGCAATTGCTGGTCGACCGCGGCGTAGGTCACCGGAAAGATGTGGGTCGCAAGCTCGACGCCGTCGAACGCGGGACGGCGCAGCCGCGCCAGCCGCGCGACCAGAGGCTGCGTCGGATTATAGGGCGCGCCAGGGAACGGGCCGAAGCCGGTGAGGAGGACGCAAAGCTTGCCGCTCATTGCAGGAGCTCCATGATGTGCTCTGCGGCGAGCGCCGGCGTGACGCGACCATCGGCCACCTCGGCCTCGATCTTCTTCACCCTGGTGCGGACGGAGGCCTCGGTTCGCAGCCGAGACAGCATGCGCTGCTCCAGCATCGACCACATCCATTTCACCTGCTGCTCGCGCCGGCGCGCGGCGAAATCGCCCGACGCGCTCATCGCCTTGCGATGATCGAGGATTTTCTGCCAGAGCTCGGCAATGCCGTTACCGGTCAACGCCGAATAGGTCACGACCGGCGGATGCCAATGTTCGGAGCGCGGCGCCAGAATGTGTAGCGCGCCGCGATAGTCCGCGGCCGTGATGTTGGCGCGCTTCAGGTTGTCGCCGTCGGCCTTGTTGATCGCGATCATGTCGGCGAGCTCGACCAGGCCCTTCTTGATGCCCTGCAATTCGTCGCCGCCGCCCGGCAGCATCAACGCGAGGAAGAAATCGGTCATGTCGCAAACAGCAGTCTCGGACTGGCCGATGCCGACGGTCTCGACCAGCACGACGTCGAAGCCGCCCGCCTCGCAGAGCAGCATAGCCTCGCGCGTCTTCGCGGCGACACCGCCAAGCGTGCCTGACGACGGGGAGGGGCGGATATAGGCATGCTCGGACGCCGAGAGCCGCGCCATCCGGGTCTTGTCGCCGAGGATCGAGCCGCCGCTGCGCGCCGAGGACGGATCGACCGCAAGCACCGCGACCTTGTGCCCCTGTTCGATCAGATACGTGCCGAGCGCGTCGATGGTGGTGGATTTGCCGACGCCCGGCGAGCCGGTGATGCCGACGCGAACCGCCTTGCCGGTGTCCGGCAGCAGCTGCTGCACCAGCTCGCGCGCGGCCGCCTGATGGTCGCCGCGCCGGCTCTCCACCAGCGTGATGGCGCGGGCGAGCGCCGCGCGGCTGCCGGAGCGGACGTCCCGGGCGAGGGCTTTGACGTCGAGCGAAGCCTTCTTCTGAATCATGCCCTGCTTTACAACGGCCGGGCGGGACAGGCGAGGGCCGGGGCCGGGATCAACGGGGCCGGCTTCGCCTGCTCGATACGTCAAGTCTTGGCGAGGCCGGCGGCTTTCATTGCGGCGCCCATCTGGACATCGCCCTTGTCCATGAAGTCGGCAAACTGGCCGGCATCGCGCCACGCCATGCCGAAGCCGCGATTGGCCACGAAGGCCCTGAACTCCGCGGAGTCGAAAATCCTCTTCGCCGACGTCGTGAGCTTGGCAGCGATCTCCGGAGGCAGGCCCTTCGGTCCGCCGATGCCGCGCCAGCCGCCGGTCGAATAGTCGATCCCCATCGCTTCCTTCAAGGTCGGCACATCGGGAAAGACGGGGTTGCGGGCAGGCGCCATGATGGCGAGGCTGCGCGCTCTCCCGGCTTCGATCGTTGCGCGGGCCTCGGGCACCGAGCAGGTGGCGAGATCGATGTTGCCAGCCGCGAGATCCTGCATCGCGGGTGCAGCACCGTTCGACGGCACCCAGGCGACCTGGTTGGCCGGCAGTCCCATCGCCTGCATCCAGCCGATCAGTGCGAGATGCCAGATGCCGCCTTGACCCGTCCCTGACGCAATGAACTTTCCGGGAGACGCGTCCTTGATGGCCACGGCCAATTCCTTGGCCGTCCTGTAGGGCGAGGAAGAGGAAACCTGGATGCCCGGCGCGTCCTCGTTCATCATGGCGAGCGGCGTGAAGCTCCGCGGCGTCAGGTCGGTGAGCCCCTGCCAGTGCATCATGGTGAGCTCGACGGTCAGCATGCCGATCGTGTAGCCGTCGGGAGCGGCAGTTGCGATCGCGGTGTGGCCGACGACGCCTGAGCCGCCGACCCGATTGACCACGTTGAAAGGCTGGCCGAGTTCCTTTTCCAGCATCGCCGCGAGAACACGCGCAGTCGCATCCGTGCCGCCGCCCGCGCCCCACGGCACGATCAATGTCACGGGCCGCGCAGGATAGGTCTCCGCGCGTGCCGGCTGGAGTCCAAGAGCGGCGGCAGCGACAGACGATGCCGCAAAGGCGCGGCGCGTGATGGCAGACATGAGCACCTTCCAGCGGCGCCTGTAACGTCGGACGCCCTGTCTATCGCGCCAGTTTTGGCAGCTTTGCACCAGCGCGGCAAGTCGGCCGGACCAGTTGCGCTGTGAGCAACGCGTCGTCCATGCCGCGTCGAATCACTGCCCGTCGTCTTCGTCGCCCTTCGGTCGCGCGCCGCCGAAAATCCGCGCGCCTTCCTGCGTCAAATAAGGTTTCAGCGTCTCCCACGAAGTGAAGGCGACATATTCGCCCTCGGCGTAAGGGCCGACCGCATAAGGCGGATAGTGGAAGGTGAGACCGGAGCTCTTGCCCGCCTCGGTCGAAGGCGCGAGCGTCACGGCGCCGATCTTGAGCAGGCTCGGCTCGACGCCCTTGAACCACTCGTTGGTGGCCGTCTCGCCTGCGTCGCGCTTCTTCTTCTCGATTCGCAGCGAGGCGATCACGGCCTTCTGCATCGCCTTCATCGTCGCGCCGTTGTCGGCGGTCTCGGTGAAGAACGGACGGATCGATATTCGCTTGGCTTGCGCCTTGTCCCACAGGATGGTGTCGACGCCGGAATTCGGATGCGCGCCGTGGGTATCCATGTAGTCGGCGCGGATCAGGCTGACATAGCGGTCGGCGACCACCGAGCGGATCGTGTATTTGCGCTCGAAATCCCAGCCGCCGTTCTGGAAGAACTGTGGATCCTGCTTGCGCGAGGCGGCGGCATCCGCCGCGTTCTTCTCGAGCCATTTCTTGCCTTCCGCGAGGCAATCGGCGGCGAGCGCAGGATCGGCCTTGATCTGGTCGTCGAGCAGCACGCGGGCCTCGATGGTCCTGTTCTTGATGATCGCATCGGGCTTGGGATCGGCAGCGTAGGACGGCGAGGCCATGACGAGCGTGGCGAGGATCGCGAGGGCGCGCAGGGCAAACCCCGGCTTCGAGCTTGCTTGATGGTCAGTCACGTCAACGGCCATAAATTTCACGCTTCTTCCATGTGCCGCCGAATATCGCACGGCCGCGCCGTGACAGACGACGGCTAAATCTCTGCCAGCGCATAAACACCACAAGATGAACGAGTGCAAAACGGCCGCGGGTGAACACCGGATAGTGAAAGTTGAGGCCGAGTTTTTTCTGGGAGCCGTTTGTCTCGGTGCGGGCCCCTTCGGTTCACCCAGGGGGTGCGACGAGTGAGAAATCAGGCAATACGGCTCGACGGTGCGCCCTTCGGTTGATCGTCACGCATGGATGAGCAGGCAGCACTGATCCTCGCTGTGACCGCGATCGCCAAGGCCGCCACCGCGATACCGGCGAGGACGTCGGACAGATAGTGGCCTCCGCCCAGCGGGGTCGCCACGATCATCACCATGTTCCATGGGATGACGACGAGCCTGAACCAGCGCAAGGGCCAGAAAGCCCACATATAGAGGATCGCGGCTGCGGCGTGGAAGCTGGGAAAAGTCAGGACGCCAACGAGCTGCGTCAGATGCAATCTGTGAAGCAGGCCGGCGCGCACGAGCGGTGCATCGCGCAGGGTGTCGTAGTAGCCCTGCGGCTCGAAGTGAGGATAATCGGCGGGGTGCAAGTCCAGCGCCTGATAGACGCCGATGGCGGGCACCAAAGCCGAAATGCAGGTCGTTGCCAGCAGGGCGATGACGTAGGCACATATCGCCTCCGCACCACGCCGATAGCAGCCGGCCAGCGGAAGAACGAGCACCATCATGATCATCTGGAGTTGGATGGAGCTGTAGCTTCGTGCAAAGAGTGGGATCAGCTCCCGATGACGGTTCGTAAAATCAAGGAGGCTCCGGAAATCGAATCCGAGCGCGCGATCCCAGGCTAGCAGTCGCCCATCCTGCAGCGGAAGGTTGATCGACGTGGTCACATAAGTCAGTGTCACGATCACCGGTATTGCCAGCATGATCTGCGCCAGAGAGGCGAGAGAGAAGAAGACCCTCGGATTTGCGCGGACGGTCGAGCGTGCATTGCGCAAGCCGAACCACCAGTAGAGCGCGGCCAGCGTGAAGATCGCCACATAGCCGGACGGGTCGACATAGAATTCGCTGGCGATCAGCAACGCAATGACGACGCCGGCGATGCTGCCCAGCAGCTTCCAATTGAACGTAAGCAGTCGCCAGGCGGAGACGACTTCGTCATCGGGATGAATGAAAGGCGGGTGCGCCTCGGCCGAGCGCCCGATCGATGCCTCTGCGCCCGCAAAGTTGCGGACCGGTTTTCTAGCGTCTTGTTGTTGATAGAGTTGATGGTCACGCACTGCATCGAAAACGCGTGGTGACGCCAAGACCTCGCCGGCGGGGCGCATTCCAATATTCCCATTCACAAAACTCCATAGAATTATGATATCGCAAGTTAAGGTTGCATGAATCAACGCGAGAAGATTTCAAAATTACTCGTAAAAAGAGTAGATGACCGGAGCTCCATACTGGAACTACAGTGTTTTTTGGCACGGAACCGGGCCCGGCCGACGGCCCCGCGACGTCAGACGACGTCACAGTCCGCGGTCAGGGGCTACCGTTCAACGATAACGCGAAAATCTAGGCGACCAGACGAGGTGGAGACTTACTCCGCCGCCGCGCTGTGGCCGAGCCGGGCGTTGAGCTTTTGGATCAGCTCCGCGGCGGCATCAGCGATCACGGTGCCGGGTGGGAATATCGCTTCGGCTCCTGCTGCGTAGAGCGCCTCGTAATCCTGCGGCGGGACCACACCGCCGACGATGATCATGATGTCCTCGCGGCCGTGCTTCTTCAGCGCCGCCTTCAATTCCGGCACCGCAGTGAGGTGGGCGGCGGCCAGTGAGGAGACGCCGAGAATGTGAACGTCGTTCTCGACCGCCTGGCGCGCGGCTTCGTCGGCGGTGGCAAACAGCGGCCCGATGTCGACGTCGAAGCCGATGTCGGCAAAGGCCGACGCAATCACCTTCTGCCCGCGGTCGTGGCCATCCTGGCCGATCTTGGCGACGAGAATGCGCGGACGGCGGCCTTCCGCCTCCTCGAAGGCGTCGATCAGCGCCTGCACCTTTTCAACCTGGCTGCCCATGGCGGACGCCTCCCGCTTGTAGACGCCGGTGATGGACTTGATCTCGGCGCGGTGGCGACCGAACACCTTTTCCATCGCGTCGGAAATTTCGCCGACCGTTGCTTTCGCGCGCGCCGCGTCGATTGCGAGCGCTAGCAGATTGCCGTTGCCTTCGCCAGCCGAGCGCGTCAACGCGGCGAGCGCGGCTTCGACGTCCTTCTGGTTGCGCTCGGATTTGAGCCGCGTCAGCTTGTCGATCTGCAGGCGCCGGACATTGGTGTTGTCCACCTTGAGGATCTCTATCGGCGTTTCATCGGACGGCTTGTACTTGTTGACGCCGATCACCGCCTGCCTGCCCGCATCGATCCGGGCCTGCGTCTTGGCGGAGGCCTCCTCGATGCGCAGCTTCGGCACGCCGGCTTCGATGGCCTTGGCCATGCCGCCGAGCTCCTCGACCTCCTGGATATGGCCCCAGGCCTTCGCGGCGAGATCGCGCGTCAGCCGCTCGACATAATAGGAGCCGCCCCAGGGATCGATGATGCGTGCGGTGCCGCTTTCTTGCTGCAGGAAGAGTTGCGTGTTGCGGGCGATGCGCGCGGAAAAGTCAGTCGGCAGCGCGAGCGCTTCGTCGAGTGCGTTGGTGTGCAGCGACTGGGTGTGGCCTTGCGTCGCCGCCATCGCCTCCACCGTCGTGCGCATCACGTTGTTGAAGACGTCCTGCGCGGTCAGCGACCAGCCGGAGGTCTGGCAATGCGTGCGCAGCGAGAGCGAGCGCGGATCTTTCGGACCAAACGGCTTCAGCAGCTTGGCCCAGAGTAGCCGCGCGGCGCGCATCTTGGCGACTTCCATGAAGAAGTTCATGCCGATCGCCCAGAAGAACGACAGGCGCGGCGCGAAGCGGTCGACGTCGAGGCCAGCGGCGAGGCCAGCACGAAGATATTCGACGCCGTCGGCGAGCGTATAGGCGAGCTCGAGATCCTGCGTCGCGCCAGCCTCCTGCATGTGATAACCGGAGATCGAGATCGAATTGAACTTCGGCATCTTTTGCGAAGTGTAGGCGAAGATGTCGGAAATGATCCGCATCGATGGGTTCGGCGGATAGATGTAGGTGTTGCGCACCATGAACTCTTTCAGAATGTCGTTCTGAATGGTGCCCGACAGTTTTTCCGGCGGCACGCCCTGTTCTTCGGCGGCGACCACAAACAACGCGAGGATCGGCAGCACCGCACCGTTCATGGTCATGGACACGCTCATCTGATCGAGCGGGATACCGGCAAACAGCGTGCGCATGTCGTAGATGGAATCGATGGCGACACCGGCCATGCCGACGTCGCCACCGACGCGCGGATGGTCGGAATCATAGCCGCGATGGGTCGCGAGATCGAAGGCGACCGAGAGGCCCTTCTGTCCCGCCGCGAGGTTGCGACGATAGAAGGCGTTGGAATCCTCCGCCGTGGAGAAGCCGGCATACTGCCTGACGGTCCAGGGCTGGTTGACGTACATGGTGGGGTAGGGGCCGCGCAGGTACGGCGCGATGCCAGGGTACGCATCGAGGAAGTCGAGGCCGGCGAGATCGGCTTCGCTGTAAGCGCTTTTTACCGGGATGCCCTCGGGGGTCAGCCATGGCTCGGCGCTGCCGGTCGGAGCGGCGGTTGTAGTCCGCTCGAAGGCGACGTCGGCGAAATTGGGAATGCGGCTCATTCCTTGGAATCCTCAAGCTTGCGGCTTCGGTCGATCAGCCTTTGAAGCTTCTTTTTGGCCACGCTCCCTGGCGGAGCCTTGGTGAAGAAATGGTCGATGGACCACACGACCACCATTGGGCTTACTCCGATCAGAAATCCTGCCAGGAAACGGAGCATAATCCGATCCCAGCATATCAATCATGATCCGGATGTTGATGGCTGACGATGGTCGCCATCTTCTCCGGTCCGTAGTTCTGCTGCGTGGTTTGACTCGGCAGGTTTGCGATTCCGACGACCCAACCGAGCCGGGATTCACTTCCGTATTGCCGCGTCGGCACCACGTGATCCGGGCGGTCGAAGGCGCCGGTCATGATCTCGATCCGCTCGCCGTCGATGCGGCCGAAGCTCAGCGGCGTGCCGCAGGCGGCGCAATAGCCGCGCTCGGCGATCGTCGAGGAACGAAAGAACGACGGCCGGCCCTTGGTCCAGGAAAAATCCGTCTTGTTGATATCGGCAAAGGAGGCGAACGGCGCGCCGCTCGCCTTCTGGCACATCCGGCAATGGCAGATGCTGACCTTGTTCGGCGCGACCGACAGCGCGAAGCGCACCGCTCCGCATTGGCAGCCGCCGGTGAGAACGGGTTTGCTGGTCTCGGTCATGCCTGCTCCATCCGTCGATAGGCATCCTGCAGCGTGGCCAGTGCATCGGCGCCCGCGAAGACGAACCCGCTGACACCGGCCGTGCGCAACGCGGCCTCGGTCCCGGTCGGCCGGCCTGCCAGATAGATATGCTTCGCGCCCGCGCTTTGCAGGGCCTTGGCCGAGGCTTCTGCATGGGCCGCATAGACCTTGTCGCTGGAACAAAGGCAGGCGAGCTCCGCGCCCGATGCCTTGAAGGCGGTGGCAAGCTTTGCCGGATCGGCAAAGCCCTCGCTATCGACGGCCAAAATGCCTCCGGCTTCGAAGAAACTCTTTGCGAAGGTTGCGCGCGCGGTGAAATCGGCCGCCGTACCTAGATTGGCCAGAAACACCTTGGGCCGCACCCCGCTTGCCTTCAGCCTGGTGTCGGATTTGTCGCGCAGCGCCTCGAAAGGTTCCGCAAGGCGGATCGGCGCAAGCGGGGCGAATTTGAACTTTTGCTCGCCGTAAGGCGCAAGCGCGACCGGCGTCGCCGGCAGCACCGCCACATCGCTCTCTTGCAGGTTCGGAAACTCGCTCGCGCCGGTCAGCACGTCGCGGCGCTTTGCGACGTTGGCCTCGCGCGCCTTGCGCGTTGCGTGGACCTTGCCCTGGATCAGGCCTTGCCGAAGCGCGGCAAACGCGCCGCCCGCTCTTTCGGTTTCCTGGAACAGCGCCCAGGCCGCCTCGCAAAGCTGCGCCGTCAGCGCCTCGATGCCGCCTGCGCCCGCGGCGGGATCGGAGACCTTTGCGAGATTGCTCTCTTCGAGCAGCACGAGCTGCGTGTTTCGCGCCACGCGCCGCGCGAAAGCGTCGGGAAGCCCGAGTGCCAGCGTGTGCGGCAGCACGGTAACGGCATTGGCGCCGGCAAGGCCTGCGGCGAACGTCGCCATGGTCGCACGCAGCATGTTCACGTAGGGGTCGCGCTGCGTCAGCATGCGCCAGGCGGTATCGGCCGCGATGAACAGCGGCTTCGGCGTCAAGCCGCAGGCCAGCTCGATGCGCGCCCACAATAGTCGCAGCGCGCGGAACTTTGCCATGGTCAAAAACTGGTCGGCATCGGCCGCAAGCCGCGCATAGACCATGCCCTGTGCCTGCTCCAAGGGAACGCCGGCGCCTTCGATCGCGCGCAGATACGCAACGCCGCAGGCGAGCACAAAGGCGAGCTCCTGCACCTCCGATCCGCCGGCATCATGGATCACGCGTCCATCTGCGGATGCGAACGGTCCCTTGAAGCCGAGCGCCGCGAGGCCCTTGATCCCGGAGGTCACCGCGGGAACGATCTCCTCCCAAGCGTAGGGGCTATGACCCCAGACCGCGCAGGCCGCGAGTGGATCGAGGCCGAAGCGGATGTCGCAGGCCGCAGGATCGATGCCGTTGCTCTTGACGTATTCCGCAACATGGATCGCGGCCATCCGCGATTGCGGGCCGACCTGAAGCTCGATGCCGATGCCGGCATCGAGGTGAATCTCCCTTAGGATCTTAGCGACTGCGTCCGCCGTCGGTTCCAGGCCAAAGCCATGGCTGCCGTTGCCGCCGGCAAACACCAGCGCAAGCCCCGTCGCTCCGTTCTCCAGGTCCGTGAGTGCCTGGGCATTCGCGAGCACCGTATCGGGATGGTCGATCCGCTGCATGACCTGCCAGGGCGCGGCCGCCTGCCGACCCGCAACGGGCGCGAGATCCTTGGCGCGCGGATAGAGCGGATCGATCTTCAGCCCGTCGTAGGTCTTGCCGACGAGCTTTTCGAATGGCGCGCCCTTCAGCACACCATCGACCAGCTTGCGCCAATCCTCGTAACTCGCCTTGGGGAAGTCCGCGGCCAGCAGCAGATCGTCAGTCACGGCGGTCATTCGGCAGGAAACTCCCGGACATATTCGTTCTCATCGTTGGGGACGAAATTGCCACGGCCGGCCGCCCCTGCAAACGGTTGATTTTGGTTAACCGGTATCCGGGAGCCGCTCGATTCCTTGTGTTGAGACGCTGGCGAGGCCGTCGCGCACGCGGATGCCGCCAATCATGCGGTCGGGCGCAATCTCGGCGAGCGGCACCAGCACGAAGGCGCGCTCGAACAGGCGCGGATGCGGCAGCGTCAGCTCCGGCGTCTGCAAGGACACATCGTCATAGGCGATCAGGTCAAGATCGAGCGTGCGCGGCCCCCAGCGCCGTTCCTTGTCGCGGGTCCGACCAAATTTCTGCTCGACCTTCTGCATCACGAACAAGAGCGCGTGCGGATCGAGGCTGGTCTCGATTTCGATGCAGGCGTTGACGAAAGGCGCCTGGTCCTCATCGCCCCAGGGTGGCGTCGTGTAGTCGGAGGAACGCGCGACCAGCACCGCCTGCGCCATGCCGCAGATGTGGGAGATCGCCTTTCTGAACGTCGCGCGGACGTCGCCGACATTGCCGCCCAGCGCGATTAGCGCGCTAGCCATGGTTTGGGTGCCGCGAGCGCGTCAGCACTATGCCAACGTCATCGAAGATGGCGGCGATCGGCGCATGCGGTTTGTGCACGGTCACCTTCACCGCACGGATGCGCGAAAAATGCGACAGGATGGCATCGGCCACCGCACCGGCTGCGCGCTCCAAAAGCTTGTAATTGGTGTTCTTGAACGCAGCCGTCGTGGTCGAGACCACGTCCGCATAGGAGACGGTGTCAACGAGCCGGTCGGTGCGCGAGGATTCCTGGAGGTCGGCGTAGAGCTCGAGGTCGATGACGAAGCGCTGGCCGACCTCGGTCTCATGCTCCATCACGCCGTGGCGCGCATGGATCACTAGGCCGGTGACGAAGATCGTATCTGTCATGGCTTACCTTCGATGGCGGTGGCGACCCGCAGGGCTTGCAGAGTCTCGGCGACGTCGTGGGTGCGGATGATCCGCGCGCCGCGCTGCGCGGCGATGAGATGAGCGGCGATCGAGCCGCCAAGCCGCTGCTGGGGCTCCGACGGTGATACGGATGCGATGAATCGCTTGCGCGAGGCGCCGACCAGCACCGGCAGGCCGAAGGCGCTGAGCTCGTTGAGGCGCGCCAGCGCCGTCATGCTCTGCTGCGGCGTCTTGCCGAAGCCGATGCCGGGGTCGAGCACGATGTGCTCCTCGGCGATGCCCGCCTTCGTTGCGATGTCGAGCGAGCGCTGAAAGAACGCGATCATATCCTGAATGATGTCGATGGCGGGGTCGACGCTATCGCGGTTGTGCATCACGATGACCGGGATTTTTTTCGCCGCTACTACCGCCGCCATGCCGGCATCGCGCTGCAGGCCCCAGACGTCGTTGGCGATCGCGACGCCCTGGTCCAGCGCGAAAGCCACGACCTCCGACTTCATGCTGTCGATCGAGACCGGCACGCCGAGTCCGACGATGTCGGCGAGCACGGGTTTTAGTCGCCGCAGCTCCTCCTCCGCCGTGACCGGCTGGGCGCCCTTGTAGGGTCGGGTGGATTCGGCCCCGATGTCGATGATGTCGGCACCATCGGCGATCATGGCACGCGCCTGCGCCAGCGCTTCGTCGGGCGCGATGAACTGCCCACCGTCGGAGAAGGAATCCGGGGTGACGTTGAGCACGCCCATCACGGCCGGGACCGGCCTGGTCAGCAGCGTCCGTAGCCATGGGGCAGTGGACGGGGCAGGGTGCGAGGGCGAGGCGCTCATGCGGTCGCTTTGCGCGGTCGGGGAGGTCAAGTCAAGACGCATCATCCTCGACGTCATTGCCCGCGAAAGCGGGCAATCCAGATGCTATGGGGTAAGCGGCGACTGGGGTAAGCGGCGGTGAGGGTGTGGACACCCCTCGAACGCC
>NZ_JBANAZ010000096.1:0-28449 GCF_059803455.1 Bradyrhizobium sp. UFLA05-108
GTTGTAGATGATGATCGGAATTCCAATCGCATCGTTGATCGCCTTGAAGTGCTGGTAGAGCCCTTCCTGGGTCGGCTTGTTGTAGTAAGGCGTCACCACCAGCACGGCATTGGCGCCCGCCTTCTCGGCGTGCTGGGCGAGCTCGACGGCTTCCTTGGTGGAGTTGGAGCCGGCGCCGGCGATCACGGGCACGCGCCCCTTGGCCTCCTGGATGCACCATTCCACGACCTTCTTGTGCTCGTCATGGCTGAGCGTCGGGCTCTCGCCGGTGGTGCCGACCGGAACCAGGCCGTGGGTACCCTCGGCGATCTGCCAGTTGACCAGCGAGCGGAACGCAGCCTCGTCGAGCGAGCCGTTCTTGAACGGCGTGACCAAGGCGGTAAACGACCCCCGGAACTTCGTCTTGGCTGCCATGGGCTTCCTCCGTACGCGTGCTGGCCTGAAAAGAGGCCTCTTTCATATCGGGTCTAATGGGCCGGTAAAAGACCCGGTCAGAGGTGACGCACCGTTTAGGCCGCGATTTTGCCGCGGTGATGGTCCAAACACGGCCGCGGTAAGCGGCTGTTGGTATTTTTTCCGCATATTCAATCAAATACAGCTAGGTCTTGAGCCACTTGAACGATTCGGGGCGACGAAACGCCGTGACCTTCTTTTCCCATGCCACATGGCGATCCGCCGGCCTGGTTGTGTGCCTGATGGCGGGGCTCTCGGTCGGTTGCGCGGCCTTGGCCAAGTCCAATGAGACCACCGCGGACGGGACCAAGGACACAGCGAAACCAGCCGCCAAGGATACCGCGAAGGGCCCCGTCAAAGGATCTGCCAAAGAATCAGCCAAGGGAACCGACAAGGGAACGGACAAGGGAACTGGCAGGGACACGGCCAAGGGCGGCGCTAGCAAGGGAACGGCTGGCGCACCGGCCAAGGATGCTGCGAAGAAACCTGTCAAGGATGCCGGCAAGGAACCCGCAAAGGACAAGCCCAAGCCTGCGGCCGCGGCACCTGCGCCAAAATCCCAGCCGACCGCCAACAGCTCGTCCCCCAAAACCGCACCCGCCCCGGCGGCGACGGCTGCCGTCAGACCAACCGCCGCCCCCGTGCTGGCGCCGGCAACGCGCCAGCATGCCGCACCACGCAAGCCTGTCACGCCGGCTGCGGTCGCTGCGACCTCGTCGACCTCGCAGGCCGACAAGGACACGCTGGAGAACGTCATCGAGCTCGTGCGCAAGCACAGGCCGGGCGATGCCACCGACAACGCGGCTGCGATCTCGGATCCGGTCGCGCGAAAACTCGCCGAATGGATCATCCTGCGCAGCGACGACAATGGTGCCAGCGTCGAGCGCTACCGCGCTTTCATCAGCGCCAATCCGAGCTGGCCGTCGCAGACCTTCCTGCGCCGCCGCCTCGAAGCCGCGCTCTGGGACGACCGGCGCGAGGATCAGGCCGCCTGGTCGTGGTTCGAGAACGAATCCCCGGTCTCCGCCAAGGGCCGTTTCTCGCTCGCCAAGGCGATGCTGGCGCGCGGCGACCGCGCCAACGCCGAACGCCTCGTGCGCGAGGCCTGGCGCTCCGATCCGATGTCGGAAGAGACGGAGAACAACGCGCTCGACCAGTTCGGCGCGCTGCTCACGCCGGGCGACCAGAAGGCGCGGATGGACACGCTGCTCTATGGCAGCGAGCACGAGGCCGCGCTGCGCGCAGCCAAGCGGCTCGGTGCGGGCTATGTGGCGCTCGCCAAGGCACGCATCGCCTCCTACAAGAAGGCGCCGAACACGCGCGCCTTGCTCGAAGCCGTACCGCACGAGCTGCACGGCGATCCCGGCTTCATCTTCAGCAAGATCCAGCTTTTGCGCCGCGAAGAGAAGTTCGCGGAAGCTGCGCAACTGATGCTGTCGGCGCCGAAGGACCCGAACCGGCTCTACAATCTCGACGAATGGTGGATCGAGCGGCGCCTGATCGCGCGCAAGATGATCGACACCGAGGAATTCCGCAGCGCCTATCTGATCGCGCGCGACGCGGCCCTGCCCTCGCGCGACATCTACAAGACCGAGCAGGAGTTCACCGCGGGCTGGATCGCACTGCGCTTTCTCAATGATCCAGCGGCCGCCGCCCAGCACTTTGCCCGCATTGGCGTCGGCAGCGTCAACCCGACCACGCTGGCGCGCGCCGGCTATTGGCAGGGCCGCGCGGCGGAAGCGACGGGCCGCCAGCAGGAAGCACGCAACGCCTATGCACGCGCGGCCGAGCAGTCGACGAGCTACTATGGCCAGCTTGCGCGGGCAAAACTCGGCCTGCCGCAGATCGAGCTCAACAGCGCGCCGCGCGGACGCGGCGCCGAGCGGCTCGAGATCGTGCGCGCGGCGCAACTGCTCTACGAACTCGACGAGCGCGAGATCGCGATCCCCATGCTCGCCGACATGGGCGAGAACGGCGACCCCGAAGCACTTGCCGGCCTCGGCGAGCTGACCCAGCGCTACAGCGACGCCCGCGGCATGCTGCTGGTCGGCAAGGCCGCGCTCAACCGCGGGCTGCCCTTCGACTTCTACGCCTATCCGGTCAACGGCATCCCGCAGTTCAGCCAGATCGGGCCCGAGGTCGAGCGCAGCATCGTCTACGCGATCGCGCGGCAGGAAAGCGCGTTTAATCCGGCGGTGGTATCGCCGGCGCAGGCCTACGGGCTGATGCAGGTGACGCCGGACGCTGCGCGCTACGTCTGCAAGCGGCACGGGGCGACCTACGACCTGTCGCGACTGAAGAACGATTCGGTCTACAACGCCACGCTTGGCGCGGCCGAACTCGGCGGTCTGCTCGAGGACTACCGCGGCTCCTACATCATGACCTTCGCCGCCTATAATGCCGGCCGCGGCAGCGTGAAGAAGTGGGTCGAGCGCTACGGCGATCCGCGCGAATCCAGGATCGACGCGGTCGACTGGGTCGAGCTGATTCCGTTCTCCGAAACGCGCAACTACGTGCAGCGCATCATGGAGAACCTTCAAGTTTATCGCGCGCGCTTCGGTGGCGGCTCTCGGCTGCAAATTGACGCCGACCTGCACAGAGGCACGACCGGCAGCGTCGAGTAACTGCGCGGCTCTGCGTTGAACGTGTTTCCGTCATCTCGTCCGCTGCAATCAAGCGGATCGCAGCCGCATTTCCGTTTAGGAACGTGTCCGCCTGCGAGTCATTAGCCTGCCGTCAAATCAACGGGAGTACGGCATGCGGAATAAGGTCTTCATGGCAATGGTTGCGGCACTGCTCGCCAGTACGTCGATTGCTCCGGCGTTCGCGCAAGGAGCCGGCGGAAGTGGTGGGTCCGCAGGTGCTGGTGGAACAGGCTCGGGCAGTGGCGGAGCCAGCAGCGCTGGACCTGGTGCCGGAGCTGGCGGTATGGGTACGAGCGGGACCACCGGCAGCTCGGCGGGCGCCGGAGCTGGAGCCGGAACATCCAACTCCGCAGGCGGATCTCAACACCCGGGTCCGAGGCGGGACAGGTACTCGCACCCCAGATAGCCTTCCGAAATCGGGAACGGCATGAGCCGAGGACTCGTGGCTTACCGCCCCTCCGCGATCGAGGCGCGGTCCAAGAAGAGCTGCCAAGCCATCGGCGCGGCGTCATAGCTGGCAACGCCGCGCATCAATTCGTCGACGCCATGCCCCCAGAGGCATGTCATGTTTCGCGTGATCTGCGCATCGATATCGATGGCTTTGATGCTGTCAGGTATCGCGACCGGTAGCTCGACGCGCGCGAACTAGCTCCGCGAGACTAGCGAGCCGCGCCGGCAATCCAAGCGCCACGAATTCCATCGTCACCTGACCGGAATGGGCCTGCCCGCGGGTGCGTACGGGCGGGCAACGCCAGTTGTCGCCGACTGCGACCAGTATGGGTTGTCCATGCACATGGCCGACAACCCCGCTGCAGCCGCCTTGCACGCCTCCCAGGACGGGTAGTTGCAGTACATCGTACTGCTGCCACCCCACTCCCACTTCTGGAGGCAGACGGGATATCTGGGATCGTAGCGTTCGGCCGTGGCTGGCGCAGGAGCGAGGATCGTCGCGCCGGCCACGATCGCCGCGCCGAGCACGCCCATCATCGCTTTCGTCCGAATTGTCCAACTGCTCACAGTCGTATCTCCAACTCCGCTGCTTTCCTCGGAAAGAAGCCGTTACGTTCGAGCCAATATACCCCGCAACATCCGCGAGAAAAACCCAGGTGGCTGCTCGTCGGATTCTCTCTCTGATCGGCCGAATGATCGATCATAGGCAGCGTTCACGACGGGCAATCTCTTGGGCGGCGCGCTGTTCTACCGGACGAGTCGGCGAGGTCGACGATGGGCAGGATCGTCTCGGCGACCTGGCTGAATTGCACCCTTTTGCGGCCCGCCAGGCGAGCTAACTACGGGCCGAGGTGGGCCACCGGCGCCTGCTCCCGGATCAATGCTGTCCGAGCCCCCTCCCATGCCACCGGCGCCTTGGGCATGTGCAAAGCCTATGGCAGCGACGATCGCTGCGCCAAGCGCGCCAATCACCGCTCCCGTTCGAATGGTCGAACCGCAACTCACGCTGAAGACTTCAATGCCGCTCCCCCTCGAGAAAGCCGGCTCGGTCGAGCCAATATAGGCCGCAACACCAGCAAAGAAAAACCCCGGCGGTTTCCCGCCGGGGTTCTCTGATCGGTCGAAAGATCGATCTTAGAAGTTGCGCTGAGCGCGGAGGAGCAGGGAGACCGAGTCCTGGTCCTTCATCTCATACAGAGCTGCCGGCTTGGCAGCCGCAGGAACGCCCGGGCTCGCGATGACGCCAGAGTACTTCTGGTCCAGACGCGACCAGTTGACGTCCGCCGTGAAGGCCAGGTTCTTGACCGGGGTCCACACGGTGTTGACACCGATCACTGCGAAGTTGAAGTCCGGGTTGCAGTTGCCGGTCAAGCCGAGGAGCCCAACCATGTTGGCACAGATCGCGGTCTTGCCACCGCCACCGTATTGCACTGCGCCGTAACCGCCGTAGATGGCGCTGGCCCAGTTCGGGTTCCAGTTGTGGGTGTAGCCACCACGGAAGCCCCAAGTCTTGACGGTCTCGATACCTGAGCCGTTGACGAAGACGCCATCAGCAATGCCGGCGATCCCGAGGCCCTGGTAGGCGCCAATGCCGCTGCCGCTGTACATAAAGAACGTCTGCGGGAACAGGCTCTGGAAGTTGTAGCGAGACGCGCCATCCGTGTAGACGGCCTGCAAGTTGATGGAGTCGCCAGGTCCGGTCGGGATGTTCTTGATCGACAACGAACCCTGAACTGCCCAGCCCCACTTGTCGTCGGGGTGACCGGTCGGCTCAGTCAGGCCGTAGTAGGCGGCATGGAGGTTATGTCCAACAACCGACAACTGGGCCAGACCCCAAGCCTGGTCGACGCGGATCGCACCGACGAGGTCGGGAACACGCGTTCCACCCCAATCGTTGTTGCCGTAGATACCCTGAACCATGTTGGCTGCAGTCGCACCCGACAGGTTCCAGAGGTTCGACTCGCCACCTGCCGAAGTCGTTTCATCCTGCAACGCCACCGAAGCGGTGATGCCCTGACCGAAATCAGCCGTGTAAGCGACCTGGTTCACGCCGGTGACGTGGTTGGAGCCGCCCGGAATGGTATCGGGACCGCCAGCCGGATAGCTCTGCCACGGTGCGTCGAAGATCGAGACCGTGCGGCCGAAGGTGAAGCCAGCGAACTGGATGAACGCGTGGTAGAGACCGAGCGAGGCGCTGCCGGTTGAGAACGTCGACGGGTTGCTGCCGGTGACCGAGGTCGTATCCCAGGTGAAGACCATATCAGCGTAGGTGCGAACCACGCCGTACTCGGTGGCCGTACGCGTATCGACCGTGAAGTCCATACGGGCGCGGCTGCCCCAGTAGTTGGTCAGACGGTTGTTCGAACCCTGGTTCGCGCCTTGACGGAAGCCGTAGTCGCCACCGAGGGCCCAGGCATCGGCGCGCAGATAGCCGCCGAACTTGATGCAGGTGTCAGTGCCCGGCATGTAGTAGAATCCGGCACCGTACAGGGAGCAGATCTTCACGTATTCGACCGCTTTGGCCTTCACGGGGAGATCGGCTGCCTGTGCTCCGCCCACGGCGATCAGACCCGCCGCTGAGCCGAGCAAAAGGCTCTTAACCAACTTCATGTTAAACCTCCAAGTTGCTCTTCAGGGAAGGTCACTGACCGGATGGCCAATTTCCCATTCCCGTTTCAAATCACCGCCTAGCCGCTTCGCGCCTTCGGACACACCCGCATGAACGCGAGGGACTTAAGCGAACCACCTAAAACGGGACGACCTCGGGATGCCCCCCTCCGTCGCCCGGTCACAATTACCGAACGTCCTTGCACACACAACAAAAGAACGCTCCAGACCGGCCCTACGAAGCGCGTTTTCCAACGGGTGTTGCACAAATAACACGTGGATGTGATCGCGGCGCGTTTGTAAGTATTTGTTTTCCATGCCGTTTTTGAAACGGTTCCAAATGCCACCAAATTCTTCGCCGTGAAGCGGCGGCCGTGCCAGCTCTCCGTGACGCCCTTGCGACGCACGCGAATCGAAGAATCGGCAACCGACTCGGAATGGATGCTGGATGGTCTCGTCGCCGCGCCGTTCGACCGTTGGGCGCACCAGGCCAAGCCAAAGACAAAGTGCGATTTCGCGGGGGACGAGCTGCCGCCGCGGCCGGACTAACCTTGGACTTATATTGTGCGGGGGATTTGTAACGGAGGCTGGACGTCACGACTGGCGGAGACGGAGTCCGCTCAAATGCGGCACTTTCTCGAATATTTTCGAGTATTTCGGATTTCTACCCACACTTAAGCCCACACGGGCCCGGCGACTTGCTGCGGAGTACCGGCAGATGGAGGCGGTTGCTCGGTCGTGGGCAAGTGCCATGCCTGAAGCCCGGGATGCCCTCCTTGAGATTGCGGACAACTACCATGCAGCAGCCGCGAAGAGCGGGGCGCCCTCCTCTAAACAACAACGCCGCCCGCTTGCAATAAAAGCAGGCGACGTTGCTCCAGCCCCGGGACGAGTGATGCAAAATCCCGGATCACGACAGTGTGGCTGATACGTTCGGAATTGTCTGTTCGGTTACCGACAATCTCGGCGGCAGCTATTGAGGTACCGAGTGTCGGGCTTGATATCTCGCGGTCATCCGATCGTTGACTGATCGGACTAATGGCGAAGGGGAAATGACGCGACTGCTGGAAGGGCAGCTTTTAGCTTTTCACCGATAATGAGCTCCCCGCAGACGCTCAAATGATCCGCATCTCTGTACGTCAGACAATTGCCTTCTAGCAGCCTCATAGCGTCCGGCCGGACAACGTCGAAGAAAGACAGATAGTGGAAATCTCTTCGTTGTCGGGCGACACTGTCACGAATTCTTTTCTCGAGTGCAGAAAAGATATCCACTGACACTCGGTTAAGAGGGAAGCCTGCCTTCGCAACCCGCTTCATACTCTCAAGATCGTTGAAGTTAACTCTCGCTTCGACAAATGGACCCAACCAAATTACGTTGGTCAATTTGGACATGGCTTGCAGGTAGTCGATCGTGGTGTCGATTGCACCGTCGTTAAAGTGATACTTGCCCCCAAATCTCAGCACGTCGCTAGGCTCTTCGCGCCCACTTTCATCGAGCACCAGATGAGAGCCCGCAAAATGCACGATAACGGTTCCAACGAGCTCCTTATGGCCCCTCAGAAATTCATCGAATCCTATGTAGGGACATTGATTGTCATTGTTCCAAGGCCGGCAGCCGGGATTTGCCACGCCGACAACAGACCCTCCATAGTTGCTTCTGTATAGTGCATTGTAGATGTTCATCGCGTGGGAATCGCCGAGAACGACCGTTACGGGCCCATACTTCGCCGAACAGCCAATGATCCGTTCACTGGCCGCAGAGTCGATTCTCGGTACCCAGAAGACGCAATCCCCATTTGTACCCATGTCGTGAGTGAGATCTGGACCGGCGTTGTCCATGATCAATTGGTAGAGGCGTCGCTCATTCGTTTCGCTGAAGTAGAGGCTCTGTTTTTCGAATCCACCCGTGGAAATCGCGGCGACACTGAAGCCAGTTAGACAGAAAATCCCTCCGAGGCAAAGCAGAGCAAGTCTCGACCTGTTCAGCCGCTTACGATCTCTGGCCGGTTGCTCGATGAAGATGTAGGTCAAAACTGCAAGCATGAGCGACAGTGCCGTAAGTGCCAAAGCCACACCGGTGCTGGGCCTGTCATGGCCGTCCAGTCTAGCGAAAACAAAGATAGGCTGGTGCCAGAGGTAAGCGCTGTAACTAATTCGACCAATTGCTACTGGTATCTGGCTCCCGAGCAGCCTTCCGATGTTGGTCTTCGCGGTCGCGAACAGGATTACGAGGCAGGCCCCAAGCACAGGAGGCAGAGAGCGAAAGCCGGGATATCGAAGCTCAGCATGGTCGACAAGGCTCCAACAAATCAATCCGATCCCGATGAAGCCCAAGAAATCAAGCGCCCCCTTTGGTAGCCGAGTTCGCAGATCTGCAGCTGGGGACAACGCGATCAGAGAGCCAATCAGCAATTCCCAAAAGCGGCTCGGAATCAGAAAGAAGGTTGCTTCCTTTGTCTGAGGTCCCCACTCGGCATAGGCAAGGCTTGCGACTGCGATTCCAGCAAGCAGCGCCGCGGCCCTGGTCCGACCGAACCGGAGGGAGCTGCCGAGGAGGATCGGAAAAACAAGATAGAATTGCTCTTCGACGCCAAGACTCCAAGTGTGCAATAATGGCTTCAGTTCGGCTGCAGTATCAAAGTAGCCACTCAGGGACCAAAAATAGACATTTGATACGAACGCACTTACGGCAATCACGCTCTTGGAAAATTCTAGTATCTCGCGCGGAAGCATCAAAATGACGACGAACGGGATGCACGCCAGTACAACTACGATGAGTGCCGGCAATATTCTCCGCGCCCGCCTTTCGTAAAATTGCGCAAATGTAAACCTGTCAGTCTCCATCTCCGCGCTGATAATGGACGTTATCAGGTACCCACTGATGACAAAGAAAATGTCGACGCCTAAGTAACCACCGGGAACCGCATTTAAGCCCGCGTGGAACAGGATGACTGAGAGAACGGCAATGGCTCGAAGGCCATCTACTTCGGGGCGATATTTCATTGATGCCATGAAGCTTAAGGCGTCGAGCCATGATGGTCGCCAGCAAAGATAGCTGGCGACCCGGCTAGTGCTGCCACTCGTGCGGGGAATTGGTCAATGGGGCTAAGCGCGGATTATTTCCGATTGTTGCCGTCGTGCATCGGTGCGCAAAACGAGTTTCTTGCACGCTTCGACCGGCTGCATTGCCCGCGAGTTTGGTCTCGAGTGGGCTGGTCAAAGCGCGCCGATCATTGCGCCGGCCTATCAACAACGATCAACGTAGTGGTCCAGGCGACAACGTTGTTCAGTCCGGTCGCGCGATAATACGGCCCTTGATCGCGAAAAGATCGTCTTGATCATAACGCAGGAATTGCTCTGCAACTCCGCTAATTGGTTCGCCTGGGATTGTTGTTGCGTCGAGTATCGTAAAGCCGGCCTCTTCAAATAGGCGAACGTAATCACTGTGCCGCAAGCGATTCACGTACTGCTTGCCACTGTTGAACGGACGCCATTCTGTGTCTGAGTAACGCAAGAAATTGAAGCGAGATACGCTCTCATCGGATCTCGCATAATGATCGCTGTAATCTATCGAGTGGATGGTCAGCCCCTTCGTGACAGCGCGGAGCCCCGAAAGAAGTGGCTTAAGTTGATCGGCCGGGACATGTTCAAGAACTTCGTGGGAACATGTGCAATCAACCTCACTATCGGCAGATGAAACATGATGCGGCGCTCGGTAGTCAATTCCGAAGCTTCGCAGCTCATCCCAGTTAGCGAAGGATCTGTTGGGTAAAATATGCATCGCCGCATGCTGGACGAGATCAATCTTTGCGAGCGGCTCGATGTCGCTGGCGATAACGCGCTGAACACCGAGCTTTCTCAGTGTCAACGGAACTGCCAAGTCCCGGCCTGCGCCGATCTCTAAAACAGACGTTGGCGGTCCGCCGGTGTGCCTTGTGTAGTCTTCACAAAGGCGCCTGGCTGCTGTTGACAGGCCATCCAACCTCTTCACTGGGCGCGGCCAGTTTCGCGTCACATGCCGTTGCAGGAAATAATGGGCATGCGCTCCACCAGGAAGATCGAGCGCCCGGAACGCCAATGCCTTGATGCGCCAGTCCATGAGCCAGCCCAGAAATAGTTTAGAAATTTTCTGGAAATCTATGGAAACAATTATCGGGGCGCAACCACAGATTTTGTGCCTCTCACAGCCGTCTTAAAAGACCTGATTTGCGACGATCGCACCGGTCGTAAAGCTCCCCGCATTGTTGAAGGTATGCGTGCAATTGCCGGGGCTCGTGGTTCCAACCACGATCGCGCCGGAAGTCGAACCGGACTGCCGCGTGATCAAGTCGACACATGCGGAACCGCCGCTACCGGTGACGTTGTGGATGTTTACGAGGATGCCACCCGCCGTCACGTTGAAAAAGATCGGACTGGAAATTCCCTCACTATGGAAGCCATCGATATTAACGATACCTCCAGCGTTCACGATTGTGACCGCATTTCCGGTGAGAGCGCTCGCCTCGACAATGCTGTCACGCAAGGTGGTAACAGCGGCCGTATACCCGATGATTATGCCGGGATTGGTCGTAGTGTTGCTGGGCGTACAGAACAGAACATTTGCTATGAAATTCGACGCCCCGCCGTATCCTGTATCGGTGACGAGACACGATCGCTTTCCCGAGTAAACCGCAACATTGTCGACCGCAATCAGTTGCTGCGACGCGTTGGTATAGATCATCGCGATCGCGGAATTTGCACTCCCTGATCCCGTGTATAGTTTTATTTCCCTGATCGCGGACCCGAAGCACGCGATATGCGCCTGCGGATCGCAAAGCGTGATGAAGTGCTGTGTCGCGGCATCGGAGTCGCACTGTTTGAGCGAACTGCTCATCGGACCCTGTCCTCTGAGCGTCACTCCAACCGGCACCATCAAGCCGCCGCAGATCAGCGAGGATCCTGCAGGGACCATCACCACGCTGCCGGCGTGGCCAGGCGTGTCGATGTTGAGCGCTGTGCGCGCGCTAGCAAATGAAAGCGTGTTCTGAAATGCTGCAGCGTCGTTGGTCGCCGTGCCGTCGCTGCCGTTCCAGTTCAAGACGGCGCCGAATTGGCGGACGTTGACAAAAGTGCCCTGGTCGACGACGAGCTGAAAATGCGTCCCCACGGAATCGGTGAAGCTGCCGGTCGGCGTGGTGACGGTTGCCACCGTCCAGGTGAAACCGCTGCCAGTGCCACCCATGCTCGCGGCTGTCGCCGAAAGTACATCACCAGCCGCGTATCCATTGCCGCCGGTGCCGGTGATCGTGACGCCGGTCACCACGTTGCCCGCGACCGTGACGGTTGCGATCGCGCCGGTGCCGGTGCCGCCGGTGAGCGCTACGCCGCGATAGGTGCCATTCGTGTAGGCCGAACCGGGCGCAGTGAGATTGCCGGTTGCTATGAAACTATCGATGAAGGCTGCGCTGCCTACATTTTTGAACGTTGCACCGCCGCCATCGCCAGCCGCGGCGTAGCCGCCAGTCTGCACCACGTTGAACGTGTGCAAGTCGAGCGCGGTTGCCGTCGCGCGTGCTGAGACAAAAAGCGCGGGTGTCGCCGCAGCAGGCGTCGTGTTGCAGGTCGGGCAACCAATGATCAGCGGGTTGGTGCCCGTGATCGTGATGGGGCCGCCGCCCTGGATGTTGTTAGTGATCGTCTTCGGCGAGGTACCCGTGATCGAGATACCGTTGCCGGCCGTGAAGGTCGTGCTCGGGATCGAGACGCACGAGACGAGATTACCACCGCTATCGAAGCAGGCGCCGGAGTTCGCACGCGAGGCGGACGCGGCCAGAACCGTCAGCGTCTCGCCGGGAGGCGCAAGCACCGCGCGCCCCGAGACATCGTTGATCTTGTCCCAATCCTCGCGCAGCATCGCGACGATATCGGTGATCGCCTGGTTGAGATCGCGCGCCGCAACGCCGCGGTTCTCGGCGAACTGGCTGGTCCGGCGCGGCCGGCGGGCGCCGACGATCTGCACCGTGCCGGTCTGGGCCTGCGTGAAGGTCAGCACCGCGTCGGTGATCGGGCGCGGAATCGTCGCGAGCGAACCGGTCGGGCTGGTGATCGTCCAGTTCCCGGCCTGCGTGATCCGTGTGCCGTTGACCCAGACCTCGAGCCAGTTGGCGACGTCGTTGCTATCCGCATAGAGCTGGAAGCCGACGGCGCAACTGCACATCGACGAGGTGATGTTGTAGCTGGTGCGGCGCTCTTGATCTGGCAGAGCGGGCACGGGCCCCGGTGCTTGCGCGAATGCTGGAGCGAACCAGGCGAGCAATGCAGCCGCGAGGACAACGCGGCCCGCGAGACGGGCGAACATCGGACCGACCTTCCGAAGGCCTCAGCCGCGCGCGGCGGATTGAGGCTCGGCTCAGTCGGTGAGCCGCCGGAAGACGTTTGCGCCGATGTCCAAAGGCGAGGCTTGTTGCGGAAAGCCCGATCCGAAACGCGCTTGCGGTGCGCGCTACCTACTCAGTCACAAGGCAGGGATTCTGCCTTGAGGAGATTGCAAAACTGTCCGGCATCGAGGCCGGCAAGCCCGCGAAGCGTTACGCACACTCTGCGCCAGCTCTCGTTCTGTGCGCTCAACTCGCGAGCCTTCGCACGGATCGACTTGATCTCGCGCTTGAGGCCGAGAATAGCGGCAGTCTCATTGCCCACTGCCATCCTCACAGTCGAACGGCGGCACATGCGTGTAGAACTGCGGATGGGTCTCCTGGTCGCCGAAGAACCAGCGGCCGTCATCAGCCTGTCGACCGACATAGACCGGATCGGAAAGGCCGGCGCCGTCACGGAGCAACAGCGAACCGAGACCACGCTTGGCTTCAGAAATGGACTTCCAAGTCGATTGCGGCATCGGCTGGCTCCTACTGTAGCGTGGTCGACGCGAATTCGTGCCCGGGCGTCGGCTGCAGCACCGGTGCGCCACTATTGGCCCCCATGGTCTCGGCAAGATGCTCGCGACAGATGGAAAAGCCGGGCCAGCCCTTCACCCGCGGCCGGCGCACACCGTCCAGCCAACACAAGCAGCAATGTTCGGCCTGCTTCTGCATCAGCTCGAGGCCTGCGGCGTCCAGGTGAACGTTCCGACGGCCGTACTCGTGCCGGCGACGAAGGCGCTCCCAGAAGTTACCGAGCCGCCCGGTGCGCGCAGCGTCTGCTCGATGTTGCGAAGTGCTTCGACAAGAAGCGCCAGCTCCTGGTCGCGGCGCGACGGCGCTGGACTGAAGTTGCTGATCGTGATGCTAAGCGACATGATGGCCTACCTCTTCGTCGCGCAAGCGCGAAGCCGCGCCATCAGCTCATTGAACTCATGGTGCTGATGTGGCTCTCGCGCTCGAATGAATGAAATGCGGTCTTCGAGATGTTTGAGGTTGGCTATGAGCGCGTCGACGAAATCCTTGTCCATGTTCAGTTCTCCTATGCTGCTCGGCCCGCGGCGGCCGAGAGCTGAGCGATGATTTCTTGCAGGATGTGGGGCCGAGCCCGGTCGAGAAGCCGACGGCTGATCCTGTCCCCAAATTCGTAGCGGACGTTGGCTTCGTCGCGCGCTTCCCAGCGTCCTTGCATTCGCGCGATAGCTTCGGGGTCATCGACCACGGCCAACCGGATACCGAAGGCCGGCAAGTACGTGTCGATGAGCATGGGCGAAAGCCTCTTCTCGCGGCGCGGACCGAGAACCTTGTTCGTGTGCCCGCGCGTCAGGCCGCAGATATCGTCGACCCGTTCACATGAAAGCCCTCGCGCCACCCGCACGTCACCGAACAGGTCGACAAACTCGTCATAGGATCCAGCCGGCTGCAAATCGATCATCGGCGGCCACCGCTGCTCGCTCGATCGGCGTAGGCCTTCTTTTCGCCGTAGCTCATGCGGCTCCACGTGGCATCGTCGACAGTGTTGGGGCTGACGTCGCGGTGCTGCTGCGAGAACGGCGCGGTGCCCTGAGAGGTCACCTTATGCATGAGGCGCTCGTAGAACCGCAGGTGTGCATCCGTGACCATGGTGCTCAAGATCGGCTTCGCGTCGGCGTGGCCGATTTCCGCCGTGATCCACCGGCCGACCGCATCCACTCGCTGGGTCGCGTTACTGCCGGCCTTGGCGAGCTCCCGCTGCGCTGCTTCCGCAATCGTGGCCTGCTGCGTCGCGACGTGCGAGGCGTAGATCGACAGCATTTCCGAGAAAGCCGCCTGGTCAAGGCCGCGGGCATGCGCCCAGTTTCTCGCGGCGATCAGGCCCGGGTCATTCGCATCAAATTGGACCTGCTGATTGCCTGGCAGCACCGTGCCCTCGGGCAGCTCGAGCTTGTAGCCGTCGGCATTGGCCGGCAGCGTCGCCTTGCGCTGGTCGTCGATCGCCTGACGCGAAAGCATCTGCTCGAGCTCGGCCTCGCTGACCTCAAATCGGCCCACGGTGTATTTCGAGCCCTCGGTAGGCGGCTGCTCGGTCGGATCCGCCGACACATCGCCGGTCTCCGAAATCAGCTTCCCGGTCTCTCGGTCTTTCAGAACCAGGTTGCCGCGCTCGTCGCGCGTCTGGATCACCTTCGCCGGATCATAGCGGCCGGACTGTGCGTCGCCGGCCTCCAACGTCTGACGATGCCGCTCGTTCGGCGACAGGTCTGCCCACGCCGCTGCCTCGGACTGCGCCGCTGCAACCGCGGGCGCTGGCTGAACGGACCCTGGGGAAGGCGTAGCGGTTGTCACTGGATCAGGCATCGGTCACCTCGTGAAAATGATGCGGCTGTTTCTCCCCACACCGCCGCCGCGTGGATGTTGGGCGGTCCGCTGCCCTGGAGCTCGGAAGTTCTGGACCCTGGGAAAAATACGGGTCCGAGGTTTTGCTGGGAAAGCGTGAGGGCGGGTTACCAGCGCCTCGATCGGCGGCCGATTTTTCCCCCCGGGGGTCGCGTCAGCGGGTCCTGAAAGCGCGGAGGGCCTCGCGCGCGGGCGCCCGCCTGCGGAGTGAGGAAACAGAGTGGGATCTGGGTATTCAGTCGCGCGCATAAATCCCTTCCGGCGGATCATGTCTCCGCCACAACGTGCTGATTTGCGCCGCATTTGCAAGCCATCGGCCAACGTACCCACACGGCTACCCATAGTTCGCTGGTGTTCGCGATCATTCATCATCGCCCGCGTCCATTCGCTCTCCCGTCGACAGATTTTTGTTCGGCGTGACGTCGATGCTCACGCCTGGCGCACCCGCTGGTGCGGCGCCGATGATCTGAATCACCACGCCAGGCCGATCGTTCGGACTGTCTCCACGGGGCCCGTCGGCTTCACTGATCGCCTCGAGCGCGCGCGCTGCCTGCACTGCGGCCGCCCGATTTTCATTCTGGTCACGGAGCTCGGCCAGCCTGCGAGGATTCTGCAGCGTGAGTTGCGCCAGCACGACACCACGTTCCGCCTTGAGATACGCGAGCACTTGCGGCCGCTTCATTGCCAATCGCATTGCGCGAACAGTCAAATTGGCTTTCGTCGCTGCCTCCTCCCATGGGGTGCCATTCCACACCATGTCGTCACAAGCGGCCTTCAACCGGCCACTAACCCCACCGGCTTTGGTCTTGCCGATGGCAGCCCGTTGCTGGGTGGTGAGTTGTTGGGATGGTTTCTGATCAGTCATGGGTCACCGGTCTATCGAGAGCTTGCGGACGCGAGCGGAGCGACAGCGCAGCCGTGTCTGCGAGCGGGTGGAATGCGCGCGCGAGTGGGCGCAAACGCCGGGGGGAGTATGAGGGGGGTGTGTGCAGGGCGGTTGTGCGCGTTTGTAGGGGCGTTTGCGGCGGCGTCTGATAGGGCGTCTGTATGGCGGCGGGGGGCGTTTGTAGGGGCGTTTGGAAGCTCATCCGGCGGCCCTCTCGATGTGCTTGGAGCGCTTGCCGTCGACCACAACGATCTTGCCGGCGGCGAACAGGCGCTCCATCGCGGCAGCGAACGCTTTCGACTTGATGCCGCTGGCCTCTGGATGGCCCTCGAAGGCGGCCGGCGCATATCCTGAGCCGGTTGTGTGCCGCACCTCCCTACCCTCCGCCAGAAACCGGTCGAGCAATCGGAGGAATGTGTCCTCAACGTTGCGCTCCGCGGCCGCGCGGTGCGGGGATGAAGCACCAATGGTCTCGGTGACGAACGTCAGTCCACTCCAGCGGATGGTGATCCTCTCCCCGGTGCGGCCGCGGTTCGATTTGGTCACGGCGAGCGTGCGCGCGTCTGGGTCGTCCTTATCCGGGTCGGACAGGTGCAGCATCGAGCGGACGCTATTGCGCCAGTCAACTGAGTTGGCGGTGCCAGAGCCGTCAGCCATGCCGCGCACGGACGGGTGGTCGAGCAGCACGATCGCTGTGTCATGCTCCCGGGCGATCTTGCGCAGCATAGCAAGGAAGGCGCGGACCTGCCGCCGGGCAATTGCCTCGCCGTCGAACACCGCGGCGACGTTGTCGATCACGACCAGGCGCGGCTTGTTTTCGACAATCCACGCCTCGAGCCAGTCCAGCAGCGGCGCGCGCGACAGGCGACCATCCTTGTTGGCATGGACCAGCCAGGTGCTCTCCAGATCGGGGAACAGCATGTGCAAGTCCGGCAGCGTATAGGGATCGATGCAACGGTGCTTGCAGATGCGCTCGACTCGATCGCGGATGTTGTGCTCGGGCTCCTCACAGCTGAGCAAAAGTGCGGTGCCGGCATCGATCGTGCAGCCGAGCCAATCACCAAGGCCCGCAGCGACGTAGACCAGCAATTGAACCAGAATCTCGGTTTTCCCGCTGCCGCCGTTGCCGGACACGATCGTCAAATCGCCGCTGGGGACGCGCGCGGAGGCCAACCAGCGCGGTTGCTCGGGCTCGGTGCCCTCCCACGCCGCCGACGTGATCGCAGCGTAGACGGCCGGCTTAGCACTGGGTTGAACCAAATCCAGGATCGGCTCGCCGTCGGCGCTCTCGGGATACGCGTCATGCGGCGGACCGAATTGGCGTTCCCATGCAGCATCCGCCTCGCGACGCGCTTCCGCGGCCCGCCAACTGGCTTCGGCGGCCGCTGCTGACATGCCGCCGTACATGGGATCGTGAAGCCATGGCTTATCGGTGAGAGCATCCATCAGTCCGCCCTCCTCAGACCAACGAATGCCGCCGCCATAGCCGCCTGGACTCGATCTTGCGCAGACTCGTCGGGGATCAAATCCCAGAGCCATGCCAGTTCCTGCAGCTGGTCGACCGCAAGGTGCTTGGACTTCCAGCCGCGCTCGACGTACCAGGCCTCGAAACCGCAGACATCGAGGAAGTCCTCGAAATCTCCGAGTACAAGCCGCTCGACCGATCGCACCGGCGCATTCATGACGCCACCTCGACCAGGTCGAGCTCGAGCGCGAGGGCCTCGGCCTTCTCCAGCGCCTTCCGCACCTCGGGCAACTTCGCGATGTCGAATGCAATCCCCTTCTTCGAAGCCTGCATGTGGCCGGTCGAAGTCACGAAGAACACTCGCAGGTCTGCGATCGGCTTGCCCTTGTATCGCGAGAGTGTGAGGCGGATGCACGCGTCGCGCCGGCGTGATTTCCAAAGCTGGAAAATGACGCGCGGCTCGGCGAGAGGATCTTCGGGGTGCGTCGCGAATTCGGGGTCGAAGGCGATATCCAGGTGATCGTTTTCCCGACGATTCCTGTTTGCATGCCGAGCCCGCTTCCAAGTGGCGGGTTCGGTCATGCGGCCTTCTCCGCGCGCGCCGCGTCGACGCGCCTCTGCACGTAGGCGACAAGAGAAGCGACCACGATCTGCCGGCGCGAACCATCCATGTAGGACTGGAGCTCACCCGCATTCAGCAGTTCGTAAAACTTCGTGTTGCGGCAGTTCACTGCCCGCATGGCTTCCTGAGGACTGCAAACAAGCTTGCCGCTCAGGAAAGCAAAATCACCGATAGACATCGCTGAACGTCTCCGTTCGTGTTCGAAACGAACGGAAAAGTCGGTGATTTGCTCGGGCTATGGGTGCACTTTAAATCCGGAAACGTGCACTTTAAATCGGGCGCTTTAGGAGAGCCTGGGCCAAACCTTCGCCTCCGGCCAGCACGTGGCGCATGTAGGTAATCTCAGAAGTCAAAAAGTGCTGCCCCGCGATATTGGTATAGATCCCCCAATTGCGCTGTCGACGAGCTGTTCGTTCCTTTCGGCCGGCCACAAGAACGTTTCGAAGCGTTGCATAGTTGCCGACCGCGATACCGATCTCGCGCAACCATGGCCCATTCGAGGAAAGGAAGGCCTCGACGATGTCTTGCTTTGTCCGCTTCGGATTGAACTTCTTGGCGGCACGATAGTGCGCACGAAAGCGCAGCAGCACCTGCTCGCGCAAGCCGCGGACAAGCTCCTTCCGGCCGCGCTTCGAAGGATTTTGCTTCTTCGCTGTCATGACCTCACCACACACCGCGAAAGGATTGCGCGGGGCAAGCATCCGGCGGTGAGACGGATGCGACGGTTTGCCCTCCGGCCCCGCGCGCGACAATCATGGACGGCGACGGCCCCGAAACAATCCGGGGCCGCCACGAGGTTGTGGAAAACTACCGCCTCAGCCAGCGGCCGCCTTACCCATGCGCCGCGCCTGCATCATCCGTTGCAGGCCTTTGAGGTCGCCGTACAGCAACCAATCGAAGCTGACGTCGTGGTTCTCGCACCATTGAGTTAGCTCCTTGCTCCAGGTGCGGCCGATCTTGGGGCATCGTGGCAACTGCCACTCATTCACCAGCCACCGTGCACGGCGCCTTATGTGCTCCGCCTTCGATCCGCCATCGGCGGTCAATCTGCCTACAGGCGAGTTGAGCCACTCCGAACGCTTCATTTTCGCCATGGCTCAGCCCTCCGAACGCTTGCAGGTCGGGCCGCCGAGTCTGCGGGGCAGTCGGCCCCGCCGACGGGGCTCGATGGGCTGGACATTCTCGGGAGGCATACAGGTCACGCGGCGCGCGGATGCGCTCCGGAAGTCGATGACGTTGGACATGGGAAGTGCTCGCGGATTAACCGGCTTTCCTAGGGCCGGGCGCCAGCGGCAGGCTGGCACCGGGAGTCTAGGAACACGTCCGCGAGAACGTGCGCCACGGCCTTTACCCTTTCGGGCTGTTGCATAACCGTGGCACTCCCGGCATAGTGAGCCGGTCGCAGCCCACGGCAATGGGCGCGTTGACGTCTTTCAGCGGGACATGAGGCCCGGCAAGGCCGACGGCCCGCCTATCGCGGATGAAGCGCAATCCCCGGCAAGGGACCGCTTCGGGAGTTTCCTAGGCTCCGCCGATCATCTCACCTGATTTGCGTTAAGAAATCCATCCCCGACCTGGGGAAATCCGCTTGCGCTCGCTCGCCGGCCATCCACCTTCGCTCCGTTGCGGCAGCGAACCGAATCAATTTTGATGATCGGGAGCTCTGGGGAGAGACACGATGCGTATTCGGCTGATTATCTGTGCGACGGCTATCCTGGTTTTGAGCACAGCCAATGCGTCGGCATTCTCGATGAGCTTTCGATGGTGCGGCCTCGCCTCTCCAGTGTTCGCATTGACCGGTGTGCCAAAGGGGACTGCAACCCTTCAGTTCCACATGGTTGATCTTCAGGTCCCCAGCTACAATCACGGTGGGGGAACGGTACCGTACAAGGGGCAGTCGTCGATTGCTTGTGGAGCACTGGACAACTATTCGCCCCCAAGCCCGCCGAGCGGCAGCCATTCCTATCAAGTTACAGTCACTGCATTTGGGCCCGGCAATTCGAATCTCGGCTCGGCTACCTACACACACGAATTTCCCGAAAAGAAGTAAACCTGTCGGGGCTCGCTCTTGCGCTCGCCCTCGGGTTACGCCAACCGAAGAATCATGGCGCAATCTGCTCGATCTTCGCTTGTGGCAGCACCGCCAAGGTTTGCATCAGCCAATGTCGGACAGGATCGATACTCTGATCGTTCGTTGAACTGAATGTAACAAAATCACTGTGCGATGGATTGCCATTGTCAGGGGTGTAGGCGGTGTCTGTACGAATCCCCTGCACATCAACTCTTAGGTGAGAAGCAGCTGCAAACGCCACACCGACAAGTTTTATTTTCGATGGAGCCACTTTTCCTTTCGCCACAAACCCGTCGCGGATTGTTTGAATGCGAGCTTCACCTCTGGCCCTGATCTGATCCGCTGAATCTGGATTTCCGACAACCGCTCCCGAGAGCTCATGTTGCCATGGCTTACCGGCCGATGATGAAAATTGTCCGCCCTTCAAAGCCTGATAGTGAACGGTCTGATCGCGAGTTACGTGATCAGCATTGGTTAGAAACCTATACCAGCATGCAGAATCAGGAAGCGGCTTGTCAGTTTCGAAATGACTGAAGGACATGAATGTGGGCTAGGGCGCGAACAATTCGTTGATCAATGCTTTCGCGCCGGTCGTAAGGGTCGTATGCGGAAAGTTCTTGATAATTCCGTCCGCCGCCACTCTGCGCGCGACTACGCGTCCGCCCGGTCCAACGTCCACCAAAACGAACTCACGGGTTGATCCAAAGCCGAAACGCCATTCAAATCCAATTGTGCCATCTGCCCCGGGCGCAACATCAGGCTTCAATACGCTCGGAGGCAGCAATCGACTAAACGATCGCGCCGCTCGCACCGTTTCGCGAGAGATCGGCTCTGCTCCGTAACCATCCCAATCAGGTTGGTCGTACCCCTCATACTCGGTGAACTCGTCTTCAACATTGGCGTGCGGCAAGTACCGACCGGACGCGATCGGAAGCATCGGATCTTTAGTCAGCGTACGGAGTCCAGATCCCGACGACGTCAAGCCATAGCTAGCCTGGAAAGCTAGGAATCTCATTTGCTGCCATCCGCCAATTTGATTTGCGCACCCAGCCACTCGTGAAGCTGCTTGGCCGTCTCTAGGTTGAGATACGCTGAACAATGGACATTGCGAACAATCCCAGAGCGCGTCTCTACCCTGCTCGGTGTCTGACCAGTCTCTGTGAACGCGATCTGGTCTCCGGGCCTCCCGTAGACGTCGTACTCCACAACTCTTGGGATCGGCCCGCGTTCAGAGAAGAGGGACATGCAAATTTGGCCGGCGGGTGTCAACCCGCCCAGCGCCCCGTGGCACGGTATTTCACGGTAGTCTGCAACCTTTATATAGTGGAACTGCAGCTGTACCTTTGATCCCTGTTCGTCGTGTTCTGCCATGAGAGAAAGAGCTCTGTTGTCCTGAGGCGCTGACGATGGAACAGGGATACAGCACCAATCAAGCCGATTCTTGGTGAAAAATCACTAAATTCGCGTGCAACCCTATTTCCGCTTTAAGCTCTGAGCGGTCTGACATTGCTCATATCGCTCACCGGCGGGCTGGCGCAATAGTCCGCCCAATCAGCCATCATGCGCCGGCGCTTCTCGCGCATGTCGCCGCGGCGGTAGGCCGCCTCGACCTTGTCCGAGACCGTGTGCGCCAGCGCCATCTCGGACATCTCGTTCGGGAAGCCGGTCTGCTCGGTGCACCAGTCCTTGAAGGTCGACCGGAAGCCGTGGACGGTCAGGTCCTCCCCGAAGCCCATGCCCTGCAACAGCTCCAACATGGCCATGTTGGACAGAGGCTCGCCGGCCTCGTTGGCGAATAGGTATTCCGACCGCTCCGGCTGCTTCTCCAGGATCTCTAGGGCGCGGTCGCTAAGCGGCACGACATGATCCCGCTTGCGAGCGCCCTTCTTGCCCTTCAGGCGGGCCGCGGCGACCGTCCAGGTGGTCACCGCTCGGTCAACCTCAGTCCGCACCGCGCCGATCGTGTCGCTCGTCCGGGCGGCTGTGAGAACGGTGTATTCGAGGGCCCGGGCGCTCAGGCTGTCCCGCCGGCGGAGCTCGGCCATGAAGCGCGGCAGGTCGGCATATGGCAGAGCCTTGTGGTGCTCCACCGGTGAGACCTTCGAGGGCGCCGGCAGCAGCTTGTCGAGCAGCCCCTTCCACCGCGCCGGGTTGTCGCCGTCGCGCAGCTTCTTTGCCTTAGCCCAGTCCAGCACGTTCTCGATGCGACCGCGGACGCGGCTCGCCGTCTCGGTGCGCGCAGTCCAGAACGTCGGCGCGTCCGGGTGGTCACCAACCGGCTGCTCGAGCACCTTCAGCACCAGGTCGGTGGTGATGCCGCCGACGGGCAGCTTGCCGATGATCGGATAGGCCCAGGTCTCCAGAGTGGCCGACCACTGCTCGCCGTGCTTGGCGTTCTTCCAGCCCGACCGGTGCGCCTTGATGTAGGCCTTGGCGCAATCCTGGAAGATGGTCGTCTTGGCTTTCTCCAGCGCGCTGGCTTGGTCCTGGAGCTTGCGGGCCTCGATGGGGTCCTTTCCCTCGTCGATGAGCTGACGCATCTTGCGGGCCCGCTCACGGGCTTCTGAGAGGTTCCACGTCTCAAGCGAGCCCAGACCCATCTCCCGCGCCAGCGGCTTCCCCGTCTTACTGGTGTGGCCGTTGAGGCGATATCGGAAGATCCACGACTTGGAGATGCGTTCCTTGCCGTCCCCTTTCACCTGAAGGTAGAGCCCGGCACCGTCGCCATACATTCCAGGCGTCTTCGCCTTGGTCACTTCAAGGGCCGTAAGCTTTCCGCCCGCCATTTACCCCCTCCTGTACCCACACCGGAACCGCGAATTTAGGCGAATGGCGGCGAATGGGCAAGACTGACAAAACCCGAATTATCGTGTATTCACAGGGGGTTTTCGGAGGCTAGCGAACGGGGGCGAACTATGTTCTGGCGGAGACGGAGGGATTCGAACCCTCGATAGGCCTTTACAAGCCTATAACGGTTTAGCAAACCGCCGCCTTCAGCCACTCGGCCACGTCTCCGGCTTCGCCGGGTATGCCCGACCCGGCGGCGAGCCGCAAGCGGCAGAATTGAGGCTGGCGGGTTTCTTTGCACATGAAAGCTTTTGCAGCGAGGAAAGCCAAGCACAGGTTGGCACTGGCTGACGTCCGGAGCGCCGGCCGTCGTCACGCCCGCACATCGGGCAGCCATCGCGTCAGTTGGTCGCGCGTGGAGACTCGGCACGAGCGCTGTTTCGTGCCTTGCAGCACGAGCCGCGTTGTTCTCTCAAGTAAAGGCGACTAGTCTTTTTGCACCAGTTCGCCAAAGCACAGACCCGCCATCGGGGTCCGGAAACCCAATCACATGTCGCAGCAAAGCCGCAACAAGGGAGCTTCGGCCCCCTCCTCACTCCATCCGTCGGCTATTCTGGACCAGGCGATTGCGGCCCACCGTTCGGGCAAACTGTCGGATGCGGAACGCGGCTACACGACCATCCTGAAGGGAAGCAGAACACATCCCGTCGCGCTGCATATGCTGGGGCTGTTGCAGGCCCACCGCGGCAATTTCGCGGACGCCGAGCCATTGCTCAAGAAGGCTGCCCGCGTCGACCCCGGCAATCCCGACGTTCTTTTCAACTATGCCAACGTGCTGCGTGCATTGGACAAGACAGACGATGCGCTCGCCTGGCTTGCGAAGGTGATTGCCCTGTCGCCGGACTTCGCCGATGCGCATCTCAATCGCGGAGCGATCCTGCTTGCACGGAAGGAGCTTCACGGCGCGATCGCGGAGCTTGATCGTGCCATTGCGATCGCGCCATCGAGCGCAGCGTTCTTGAACCGAGGCAGTGCATTCCAGCAGCTCGGTCAGCTCGACGAAGCACACGACAGCTACCAAAGGGCCGTCGAGCTCACACCGTCGAATCCACAGTACCATTTCGTCTTGTCTGAGGTCCTTACCCAAATGGGCCGACACGACGAAGCGATCGAGGCGCTCGAAAGAACGGTCTCACTGAACAAGGCCTTCCCGTTCGCGCTGAGCAAGCTCGTTGATTCCAGGCAGAAGCGCGCCGACTGGCGCAGTTTCGAACGTGAGCGGGCCGCCCTGGACGAGGCCGCAGAATCCGGCGTGGCGATCGATCCCCTCACCTTCATTCTCGCCTCGTCGTCTCCCGCACACCAATTGACCTGTGCGAAGACATATGTCGCCAATGTCGCCCCGGAGCGAGGTGCCGCGAGACCCAGAACGCCGTCACCGGCTTCCCGGCTGCGGGTCGCGTACGTGTCTGCCGATTTTCACAATCATGCCACCGCGCATTTGATGGCCGGAGTTTTCGAGGAGCACGACCGCGAGCGCTTCGACATAAGCGCCATCTCCTACGGACCGGATGACCGCAGCAAGATGCGCGACCGCGTGAAGGCAGCATTCGAGCGCTTCGAAGACGTCAGGCACCTTGCCGACGAGGACGTGGTCAAGCTGATACGCCAGCTCGACATCGAGGTCCTCGTCGATCTCGGAGGCTTCACCGCCCTTGCGCGGCCGAAAATCCTTGCGCACCGGCCGGCTCCCATCCAGGTCAACTATCTCGGCTTTCCCGGCACGATGGGCGCGCCGTACATCGACTACATCATGGCCGACCGGATCGTCATCCCCGAAGCAGAGCAGAAGTATTACGCCGAAAAGGTGATTTATCTCCCCAACAGCTATCAGGCGACCGACGCAAGGCGACCGCCCCTGTCAAATGCACCGGCCCGAAGCGAGGTCGGGCTGCCGGACGATGCATTCGTCTACTGCGCGTTCAACAAAACATTAAAGATCACGCCCCGGCTGTTCGATGTCTGGATGAGGCTGCTTACCAAGACCGCCGGCAGCGTCCTTTGGCTGTTTGATGGGGGCCCGATCGCCAGTGAGAACCTGAGGCGTGAAGCCGTTGCGCGCGGCATCGCCGCCGAGAGAATCGTGTTTGCCCCACCCATCGCTATCGACGAACACCTGGCGCGCCACCAGCTTGCCGATCTGTTCCTGGACACGTTGCCCTACAACGCCCATACCACGGCCAGCGACGCCCTGTGGGCTGGCTTGCCGGTCCTGACATGCCTCGGCACCGCCTTTGCGGGACGTGTTGCAGCCAGTCTCCTGAATGCTGTCGGCCTTCCTGAACTGGTGACGCGATCGCTGGACGAATATGAGGCTTTGGCGCTTCGGATCGCGCACGACTCCGAACTTCGAACCGCCCTCAAGAGCAAGCTGGCGACGCATCGGTCCACCTGGCCTCTCTTCGATACTGTCGGCATGGCGCGAGACGTCGAAAAGGCCCTCACCGAAATGTGGCGCCGGCATTGCGCCGGCGAAGCGCCGGCCTCGTTTGCCGTCTGATCTCATCACGAGGTCGGCCTAAGGTCACCTTGGCGCGATCGCATCGATCGGTCAAAGTTCGGTTCCCTGCGGCGGAGTGAACCGGTCAGTGCGCGGTGGCCCAGGCCCTCGCCTCGCGCTGCGCGGCTGCGATCTCGGCATCCGACATCTGCCCGGCGACTTCCTGGCGAAGCGCGATCGCGTCCCTACGGCCCTTCAACGCCGCGAGGTTGAACCATTTATGCGCAGCGATGAGATCGACGAGGCCGGAGCGGCCGCTCGCCCAATACATGCCCCGCTCGAACAGCACGTCCGACAACGCAGTCGCGTCGATCGGCGTCGCGGTCTCCAGATCGAAAGTCCCCTGAAACATGTCGCATCCCCTTTATTGTTGTGCCGCCTCGTTCCCCCGAGCGCGGCTCCCGTCCAAACTGTTCAACTCGTCCCCATGCCGCTCTTGCCGGCTTGTTGAGGCGATCTTGGCGAGCAAATTTGAATGGCAGTTTAAGTATCGCGATGAAGGGGACGTAAACGCGAGGTCACGCGGCGCGGCTGCGAAAATGCAAGAAGTCAGGGATTCTCAAGCACTTCTGCGATCCGTCAGATTTTGTTTACCGTTCGGATCTTCGGACGATGATAACCATCGCGCGTGGTGAGAGGCGCACGATCGCAGCCACCTCCTGAGCCGTCATTTCCCGCGACGGCGGGGAATCCAGTACGCTGCGACTTCTCCGTATGCGTCACTGCCTCTGGAATACTGGATCGCCCGGTCGAAGCCGGGCGATGACGCCGGAGTGTGGGCGCGCAGTCGGACCACAGGGGGCGCAAGCCTGTTCGGCTGCGTGTCACGCCTTGGACCTGAAACTTTGGAAAATGAAAACGCCGGCGAGGATCCCGGCTACTCGAACGAGGGCGTCGGCGAACACGTCAGGACCAGATTTCATTTTGGCCGCGAGGCTACTCATGAAATTGCGGGGCCGATAAAGGCGAACCGCACCGAACGAAGAAAACTGGTTTCTTCTGCCGGACCAGACCTTGACGAGCAAGCTCGGCAAGGAAGGACGATCCGACCGTTGACCTGATGTCTCGCCGACACCCTCTATCGCCGATCAGAGCCCGGTTGACTGAGACCTGCCCTGCCTGAGGCAAACCAGATCGCAGAAGGCGCTGATGACGTGCCGGCCGTCAGAGAGGCCGGCGACTTCAGAAGCGAAGTTACTTCTTCTTCTTCGCGACCTTGCGGGTCTTCTTCGCAGTCTTCTTCACTGCGCTCTTCGCCTTCTTCGCCTTCTTCGCTTTCTTGGCCATGTTGCCCTCCGATGTGTGAGATGGCTTTAATCGCTGCGTGCATTCGGGGATCGAATGCACTGCATCCCGAATACACCAACACGGCGAAAAAAACATCTTCTCGCTTAAGGAAGTGTTGACGGAGCAAAGCGCGCAAGTACTCCGCGCTTCGCGCACGCGCTCGACGAGTCGTTCGATCGTCTATGCGGAAAGTGCCTGCCGCATCAGCGCCGGCGAAAGCATCGATTGCAAGAAAACCCTATGCTGCAAGCCCATTCCGCATTCGCACATTGCGCGCGATCGACGTTCCGTCGCGCGTTGCGTCTCGCTCGAAGGCGCACGAAGTGCGTTTCGCGGACTCTGAGTCGTGAATTTTGGCAATGAAAATATTTTCATGCTTAACGGCGCGACCGCTCGCCGGAGCGTGCTCGCAGCCGCCGTTTTGCACGAATCGAAGATGGCGATTCGGTTGGACGTGGACGGTGCGATCGAGGCGACGTCGGTGTCGCCGCATGCGCGCGACGGATGCGCGAAGGCAGGATCGCGGTGACGGCACGCGCCGTCACCGCATCGCGTCAGATGCCGAGCTTGGACTTGAGCAGGTCGTTGACGCTCTGCGGGTTGGCCTTGCCGCCAGACGACTTCATCACCTGGCCGACGAACCAGCCAAGCGCCTGCGGCTTATCCTTGACCTGCGCGACCTTGTCGGGATTGGCCGCGATGATGTCGTCGACCACCTTCTCGATCGCCGAGAGATCGGTGACCTGCTTCATGCCGCGGCTTTCGACGAGCGCGCGCGGATCGCCGCCCTCCTGCCAGACGATCTCGAACAGATCCTTGGCGATCTTGCCGCTGATCGTACCCTCGCCGATCAGGTCGATGATCGCGGCAAGCTGCTCGGCGGCGACGGGAGAGCCCGAAATAGCCCGGCCTTCCTTGTTGAGACGGCCGAACAGCTCGTTGATCACCCAGTTCGCCGCCATCTTGCCGTCGCGCGCGCGATTGCCGAGCCTGTCCAGCACGGTCTCGTAGAAGTCAGCGCTTTCGCGCTCGGCGACGAGCACGCTCGCATCATAGGCTGACAGACCCAAGTCGGCGACGAAGCGCGTCTTCTTCTGATCCGGCAGTTCGGGCAACTCCGCCTTCAGCGCATCGACAAACTCTTGCGAGAACTCCAGCGGCAAGAGATCGGGATCGGGGAAGTAGCGGTAATCGTGCGCCTCTTCCTTCGACCGCATCGAGCGCGTCTCGCCCTTGTTGGGGTCGTAGAGCCGTGTCTCCTGGTCGATCTCGCCGCCATCTTCAAGGATCTCGATCTGGCGCCGCGCCTCGTACTCGATCGCCTGTCCAATGAAGTTGATCGAGTTCATGTTCTTGATCTCGCAGCGGGTGCCGAGCGGCCCGCCGGGACGACGCACCGAGACGTTGACGTCGGCGCGCAGGTTTCCCTTCTCCATGTCGCCGTCGCAGGTGCCGAGATAGCGCACGATCGAGCGCAGCTTGGTCACATAGGCCTTGGCCTGCTCGGCGTCGCGGATGTCCGGTTTTGAGACGATCTCCATCAAAGCGACGCCACAGCGGTTGAGATCGACAAAGGACAGCGACGGCGACTGGTCGTGCAGCAACTTGCCGGCATCCTGCTCCAGATGCAGCCGCTCGATGCCGACGTTGACGCTGCGGCCGCCGTCGAGCTCGACAAGCACCTCCCCCTCACCCACCACCGGCGACTTGTACTGGCTGATCTGATAGCCCTGCGGCAGGTCGGGATAGAAATAGTTTTTCCGATCGAACACCGAGCGAAGATTGATCTTCGCGTTCAGCCCGAGCCCGGTCCGGACAGCCTGTCTGACGCATTCCTCGTTGATG
>NZ_JBANAZ010000097.1:0-28255 GCF_059803455.1 Bradyrhizobium sp. UFLA05-108
AATCCACCAATTGCTCTGCAACCGGTTCGAGCCCGAGAATGCCGACAATCCCGCACATGCGGATCAATATCCCCCAAATCGTCGAAAAATCATCAAAAGGACACCCGCAGTGTTTAACGAAGTTCCTGGGATGGCCGATACTCAATAATTATTGCGGATTGCGACAGCACAAAATGCACGCAGCCTTAATGCAGCGATCCGCGGCTTGGGTTCGTTCGCCTTTAACCGCGCGCATTAACCGGCTGTCAACAGATTTGGCCAACGATTCCTCGCGTGGAGATCAAGGCCATGAAGCGCTCGTCCGACCGCAAAGGTCTGTCATCGATGTATGTGCATGCCAGCGAAACCACTGGCACGCACCTGGCGCATTGGCCGCCGCCGCAACGCGGCAAGGAAAGCAAACCCGTCTTCATCAAGCACGCTGCCGGCGAGCCCGTGAAGCGCGCCAAGCCGCGCGGCTGGCGTCTGACCCGCGCGATCTTCTCCGAATTCGCGGAGGACGAATAACGAAGCTCAATCTTTGGGCTTCTTTGCACCCGTCTTCATTTCGCGATAGCGCGCCGCGCCGCCTTCGCGGATGGTCTGCTGATTGCGTTCCAGTGCCATCGCATCGTCAGGAACGTCTTTCGTTATCACCGAGCCCGAGCCGATATAGGCGCCGTTGCCGATTTTGACGGGCGCGACCAGCGAGGAGTTGGTGCCGACGAAGGCGCCCTTTCCGATCAACGTTTTATGCTTGCCGAATCCGTCGTAGTTGCAGGTGATGGTGCCTGCACCGATATTGGACTTGGCGCCGACGATCGCATCACCAATGTAGGCGAGATGATTGGCTTTCGCGCCCGCCTCAAGCGTCGCGGCCTTGGTCTCCACGAAGTTGCCGATTTTGGCACCTTCGCCAAGCGAGCTGCCCGGCCGCATACGCGCGAACGGACCGACGGACGCGTTCTTGCCAATCGAACTCTGCACGATGTGCGAGAATGAATGGATGACAGCACCGTCGGCGATCGACACGCCCGGACCGATCACCACGAAGGGCTCGATCGTGACGTCCTTGCCGTAGGTCGTGTCAGCGGCAAGGTAGACAGTATCGGGCGCGATCAGCGTGACGCCGGCTTCCATCGCCGCGTTGCGCAGTCGCCCCTGCATTACGCTTTCTGCTTCAGCCAGCTGCGCCTTGGTGTTAATGCCGCGCACTTCGTCCTCACCGGTCTCGATCACGACGGCCTCCCATCCCTGTTCGCGGACGATCCCGACCGCGTCCGTCAGATAATATTCGCCCTTCGAATTCGCATTGCCGATCTTGTCGAGGATCGCCAGCGCGCGGCGCCCGTCCAGCGCCATCACGCCGGCGTTGCACAGCGTGATCTTGCGGTCTTCAGCGCTCGCATCCGCGTGCTCGCGGATCGCAACCAGACGATCGCCTTCGACGATGAACCGGCCGTAGCCCGTCGGATCGGCGGCACGAAAGCCGAGCGCGGCAAGCGCCGCACCGCTCGCGAGCGGCGCGCGCAGCCGCTCGAACGTTTCGGCCGAGATCAGCGGCGTGTCGCCGAACGCGATCAGAAGATCATCTGCGCCGCGCGCAATCGCCTCGCGCGCCGCCAGCACCGCATGCGCGGTGCCAAGCCGTTCGGGCTGCACGAAGGTGAGCGCGTCGGGCCGGATACGCCGCGCTTCATCCGCAACCGCTGCATGCTCGGGCCCGATCACCACCGCAAGCGACGTGCCGGTTCCATTCGGAGCGGCCGCCAGCACGTGGGCGAGCAGCGGCTGCCCCGCGACCGGATGCAGCACTTTTGGCAGGCTCGATCGCATGCGCGTGCCTTCGCCGGCGGCGAGTACGATCGTGAGGCTGGAGCGGGCGGTCATCGATATTTCCAGTGATTCCAGTGTCGGCCGAATCGCTTCCGATTGGCGCGAGGTGCTTGCGCGTCGTCATAGAGGCGTTTTGCTACCCCCGCAAATGCCCGGAATTCAAGTGCATCCCGCATTTCCTGTTAATGTTCCCTGATTGATTCGGGGAAGCTCGACGGGGCTGGGCACTTAACGATCATGGCAAAGGATTCCGACCCACTGGCCGGCGTCTTCGAGACCAGGGATTCCGGCGGTCTTCTCGCCGGGCTCCTGGCTGAGGAAAACGAGTTCGATCGCCGCATGATGTGGCGGCTCGGCTCGTGGGGCGTCGGGGCCGTCGGCGCCGTGGTGATCGCAGTGATGGCCAATCAGGCGCAGCTCGGCTGGCGGCGCGACCAGATCGCAGCCGCCGATCTCACGCGCCAGACCGACCGGCTCCAGATGCTGACGAGGGAGAGCCAGAGCGAAGCCCGCAGGCTGGCATCCGCGATCGAGACGCTCAACACCGATCGCGACCGGCTTTATTCGCGCGTCACGGTCTTGGAGCAAGGGCTCGATTCCGTCACCGGCGCAGTGGCAAAGCAGAATACAGCGCCGCCGCAGACGCCCGCAGCCAAGCCGCAGGAGACGGCGGCGGCCACCGCGCAACCGATGCCCTCACCTTCGCCCGCTGCGCCAAACGTCGCGCCGGTCGCCTCGACGCCTGCGGCGGGCGACAAGGCGCGCGCGGACGCCGCCAAAGAGCCCGCCAAGGAACTGAACAAGGACCAGAGCAAGGATCAGGCCAAGCAGCAGGCCGCTCCGCCGCCCCAGACCGCTGCTGCGGCATCGCTTGTTCCGCAATTCTCAACATCGCCTGCCGGGCTGCCAACCATGCCGCTGATTGCGTCCAAATCGGTGATGGCGCCGCCCGATCCCAGCGCATCCAAGCTGGCCCAGCCGGAAACGGCAGACAAGTCGGATAAGGCTGACAAGGCCGACAAGACGGAGAAGTCGGAAAAAGCCGAGACGCCAAAGGACGACGCGGCATCGCCGACCGAGGTCGCGGCGACAACTGCCGCTGCTGAGCCCGAGGCCGCTGAGAGCGAGCCGCCAGCGCCGGCGATATCAGTGCAGCAGACCCGCTTCGCGGTGGATCTCGGCAGCGCCAACTCGATCGGCGGCCTGCGCGCGCTATGGCAGGGCCTGATCAAGTCCAACCCGGAGATCGCCAACCTCCGGCCGATCATCATGATCAAGGAGAGCAAGACCGGTGCCGGCATGCAGCTCCACCTCGGTGCCGGTCCGCTGGTGAATGCGGCCGCCGCTGCCAAGATCTGCGCCGGTCTCATCGAGAACGAACGAGCCTGCGAGACCACCGTGTTCGACGGCCAGCGGCTGTCGATGCGCGGTCAGGACGCATCGCCCCAGCAGGCCTCTCCACAGGCCGAGACGCTGCCGCCCCCCGCCAAGCCCGAGAAACCGCAGCACCGGCGGAGCTACTCTTCGAAGCGCGCCAAGCGTGAGGAACCGCCGCCACCTCCGCCGCCAGCGGCCCCACCGCCGCCCAAGCAAGAGACGACGGCCGCCTCAACCATATCCTCGTTCTTCAGCCGAAACAAAAACTGAAGTTGAGTCAGTCCGTTATCGCGAAACTCTGAGGCAAATTCGCAAGGCCTTCGCCTTACCTGTTGCCCGCATCCGCCTTCCCGACCATATTGCCCCCATGAAGAAGAAACCGTTCCGCCTCACGCCCTACCAGGTGCAGTTCCTGCTCGTGGTTGGCTTCGTCACCGTCGGCTATGCGCTCTACCTGCGCTATCTCGCCGTCGAGTTCTCGCAAGTCTCGCTCGCCTGCGACGCCGGCCTGCAGACCGTGATCTGCAAGGCGCGCGCGACCGCGACAGTGCTGTTCAAGAACTCGGTATTCGGCATCGTCGCGCTGGTGATCGCGACGCTGAACCTGATGCGGCCCTCGATCGTGCTGTTGACGCTGGGCGTGGTCGCCGCAGGTCTCGGCATCGTGCTCTACAACATCGTGCTGTCGGGGATCGCGATCGGGCTGCTTATTCTGGGCTTTGCGCGGCCCGCGCCCGCCACAGCGTAAGCGCGAACAACAGATACATCGCGCAGGTCCATAGCGACTGCCAATTGTCGCGGCCCTCGTTGATCAGCACATAGGCCGCCGACAGCGCCAAGAGGCCGGCAAAGATCGATTCCGCGAGCGGACGCACGCCGGTCTGGGGGCGGTTCAGCATCAGAAGTGCAAACGGCACCACCGCCATGGTCAGCGAGGCGAACGGAAAATCGCGGTAGCGGGGATCGAACACGAAACCGAGCGCGGTCTCGCCCGCGATCACGGCGGTCACCGCAAGCGTTAGCCCAAGCGCCGCGGTTAGTTTTGACCATTTCCGCGCCTCGCGCGGACCCAGGATATCGAGGAACGTCGGCAGTCCCCGCCCCGACACTAGCGCTTGCGCGCAGAAGATCGGCGACAGCACGCCGGCGGCAAGGAGCGCGCCCCATTGCAGCCAGCCGCCCCAGCCGTAGCTCTCATAGTACATCTTGTCGAAAGCGATCCCGAACAGCATGCCGGCTGATGTCGCCGAGATGCCGACGCCGAGCCACGCCGAGAACCGCGGCGTCCAGGGTCGCCGACGCAAGGTCAGGCCCGCGACTGCGAACACCAGCACGCTGACGGCCATGCCGGCGCCCATGTACCATTTCCAGTATGGGAAATTGCTGATCGGCTCGCCCGGCGGGTATTTGAGCTGACGGCGGACGGAATCGATGAAGCCCCAATAGCCACCGACGGTGCCTTCGATCTGGCGCTTCCAGGGCTGGTCATAGGCCTCGATCAGGTTGACCCGAAAGCCCTGCGCCTTGGCGAGGGTCAGGATCTCCGACACCACGCGCGCCTGGTTGGTGCGCGAGGGGAGCGCGCCTTCGCGCATGCGCCCTTCGCTCGGCCAGCCCGTTTCGCCGATAAGGATCTCCTTGCCCGGAAAGGCAACCGCCATGCGCTGGCGGATCTGCTCGACATGGCCGGCCGCGAACTTGGCACGGATCGGAAAATCCTCCCAGTAGGGAAGGATGTGGATGGTGACGAAGTCGACGGTGTCGTAGACCTCGCGATTCTTCAGCCAATATTCCCAAACGTCGGCATAGGTCACGGGAACGGTAACCTGAGCCTTCACCGAACGGATGATCGCCACGAGATCGGCCGTGGTCATCTCGCCGCGCAGCAGCACCTCGTTGCCAACCACGAGCGAGGTGATGGTGTCGGGGAATTCCTTGCTCAAGCGGACTGCGGTCGCGACCTGAGAGAAGTTCTTGGAGCGGTTGCTGCCGAGCCAGATGCCCTGAATCACCTTCAGCCCACCGACCTTGGTGGCGACCGCCGGCACCTGATCGAGCCCATTCTCGATCGAATAGGTGCGAACGCAGTCGGTGATCTCCTTGAGCTGTCGCAGATCCTGCTCGAGTTGGTCGGCCCCGATATGCGTCGAGGGGTCGAGCGGCGTCTGATCACCGCGGAACGGCGCGTAGGAGACGCATTGCAGCTTGGAACTGGGATCGATGGGCGCGCGCGCCAGCGTGATCGGCGTGGCCAGCCACCACCACACGGCAGCAATCGCACCCAACGATAAGAGCAAGAGCGCCAGTGGCGTACGAAGAGTAATCGGTTCCGTCCTCCGCGAAGGGCCCGTCGATTACCTGCTTGCAGGCCGTCTGCCAAGGGGCCAATACCGACAATGCGGCAATTGCACCTGCCATCCCGTCCCATTCGCCTGCGGCTCTTCGACCGGCGCATAGCATGGTGACTTTGCTGGACAAAGCTTGAAATACCAGTCATGGGATTCAACGGGACTTTTCCGCCGCATTGGAGACCCATTTGGACGGCATCACACCGCGCGTCCGTGGAGGTCTCGCGCGGGCGGCCAGAGAGATCGGGGAATTTATGCGGCGACGGGTGCTTGAGTTAACGAATGCGGTCCTGCGGCATGTTGCCGTCCCCTCCCTCATCGTTCTGCTCGGCCTTTCAAGCTCGCTTGCCCAGAGCGGCTCTCCCCAGGACCAGGGCAAGGCGGCCGCCACGACACCAGCTGACGCCGCCAAGGACGCCAACCAGAACCAGCGCCGCACCGACGAGTTCGCCGAGGCTGCCCAAGCCATCAACGGCCCGGCCGGAAACCCCGAATGCGTCTGGCTCGGCCGCCGCGTGGTGCGGCTGATGTGGCGTGATGATCTCGATACCGCCTTCCGCCATCTCGATCTCTACGACCGCTTCGGCTGCCCCGGCGGCCACATTCAGGCGGCGTTCCGCTGCCTGACCCGCTTTGGCGGCCAGATCGATCCCAAGGTCGCCGAGACCCTGGACAGCCGCGTGCACGCCTGCTGGATCAATCCGGCGGCGCAGCCCCAGCAGGCGGCTGCCGCGGCGTCCCAACCGCCCGCGCCGACGACCGGCACTTCGCCGCAGCCGACTGCAAGCCCTGCGCCTGCCGCGAGCCCCTCGCCCGCCGCCCCCCAAAAATAGCCGCGATCACTTCACCCGCCGTTCAGGAACGATGGGCGATACCGGCGATTGGCACTGCTCGTGCTTTTCAGATCGTCGGTGCCCTCAAAAGGCCATGCCGCTAAACGACACGGCGTCATGACAGTTGTGAAAAGGCGTGGCAGAGGTATGTTCCGTTTGCCGCGGACTCGGTCGGATCTCGGGGTCGGATCCGCTTCCCTGCCATCTCAGCCCCAATTGGTTTAGCCGCGATGCGTGCCATCGTTGCCGTTCTGTTGCTCGTGTCCGCACTTCACGCCGGCCTGTGGGGAGTCCTGCGCGACAAGGAGCCCGCGCCGGACTTCAAGGGTCTGTTGCCGAGCGTGTCCTATGCGCCGTTCGAGGGATCGGCCCACCCCGACATCGATAACATTCCGACCATCGAGAAAATCCGCGCCGACCTGAAGACGCTGTCGACAATGACGCGCGCCATCCGCCTGTATTCGTCCACTGGCGGCGTGGAGCTGGTGCCGCCGATCGCCGCGGAGTTCGGCCTCAAGGTCATGGTCGGCGCCTGGATCGACAAGAACGACGAGCGCAACCAGCGCGAGATCGAGGCCGCCATCAACCTCGCCCGGAAGAACAGCAACGTGATCGGCGTCGTCGTCGGCAACGAGGTGATCTATCGCGGCGAGCAGAAGGTCGAAGACTTGATCGACATGATCAAGAAGGTCAGGAGCGCGGTTCGCGTGCCCGTCACGACCGGTGAGATCTGGAACATCTGGCGCGACAATCCGGACCTCGCCTCCAATGTCGACTTCATCGCCGCCCACGTGCTGCCCTACTGGGAGAATTTCCGCTCGGATCAGGCGGTCGACCAGGCCGTCGACCGCTACAACCTGCTGCGCAATCTGTTCCCCGGCAAGCGCATCGTGATCGCCGAATTCGGCTGGCCGAGCGCGGGCTACAATCTGCGCAACGCTGACCCCGGTCCGTTCCAGCAAGCGCTGACCCTGCGCAACTTCGTCAGCCGCGCCGAAGCCATCGGCATGGAATACAACATCGTCGAGGCGATCGATCAGCCTTGGAAGTTCTTCGAAGGCGGTGTCGGTCCTTACTGGGGCATCCTCAACGCCAGCCGCGAGCCGAAATTCTCGTGGACCGGCCCGGTCGAGAACCCCGACTACTGGAAGCTGATGACGATCGCGCTGCTCGTCGGCATCCTTCTCTCGCTACCGATTCTGCGGCTGGAGCAGCCCACCGCCAGGCAGGCGTTCCTGCTGTCGGCGACTGCGAATGGCGTCGGCGCCTGGGTCGCGACCGTGTTCGCTTATTGGGCCGGCCACTATTTCCTGTTCGGCTCGGCCTTCGCGCTGACGCTCGGCATGATCCTTCTTGTTCCTCTTGTGCTCATTGCGATGGCGCGGATCGAGGAGATCGCCGCGGTCGCCTTCGGCCGGCCGCCGCGCCGGCTGCTCGCCAAGGGCAAGCCGGTCGAAGGCGTCCCCGAGAACTATTTCCCGAAGGTCTCGATCCACATTCCCGCCTATTACGAGCCGGTCGACATGCTCAAGCAGACGCTTGATGCGCTGGCGCGGCTGAACTACCCGAACTACGAGTGCGTGGTCATCATCAACAACACGCCCGACCCCGCCTTCTGGCAGCCGATCCAGGATCACTGCCGCGCGCTCGGCGAGCGCTTCAAGTTCATCAACGCCGAGAAAGTGCAGGGCTTCAAGGCCGGTGCGCTGCGCATCGCCATGGACCGCACCGCGGCGGATGCGGAGATCATCGGCATCCTCGATGCCGACTATGTCGTCGATCCGGACTGGCTGAAGGATCTGGTGCCGGCCTTTGCCGATCCGCGTGTTGGCCTCGTGCAGGCGCCGCAGGATCACCGCGACGAAGACCTGTCGATCATGCACTACATCATGAACGGCGAATACGCCGGCTTCTTCGACATCGGCATGGTCCAGCGCAACGAGTTCAACGCCGTCATCGTGCACGGCACGATGTGCCTGATCCGCCGCGCCGCGATGGACATGGCCGGCGGCTGGTCGAGCGACACGATCTGCGAGGACAGCGATCTCGGCCTTGCGATCCAGGAGCTCGGCTGGACCACGCACTACACCCGGCACCGCTACGGCCAAGGCCTTCTGCCCGACACCTACGAGGCGTTCAAGAAGCAGCGCCACCGCTGGGCCTATGGCGGCTTGCAGATCGTGAAGAAACACTGGCGGCGCTTCATGCCCGGCGCGAGCCGACTGACGCAGGACCAGAAGCGCGAATACGGCCTCGGCTGGCTGAACTGGCTGGGAGCTGAAAGCCTTGGCGTCGTCGTCGCCCTCCTCAACCTCGTCTGGGTGCCGATCGTCGCCTTCGCCGACATCGCAATCCCCGACAAGATTCTGACGCTGCCGATCATCGCCGCCTTCGTGGTCTCGCTCGCGCACTTCCTGTCGATGTACCGTCTGCGTGTCGCGGTGAGGCCCGGCCAGATGCTGGGCGCCATGATCGCCGCCATGAGCGTGCAGTGGACGGTGTCGCGCGCGGTCGCGCAAGGGTTGATCACCGAGCACATCGCTTTCGCCCGCACCTCCAAGGGCGGCCTATCGCGAATGTCGATCGAGTTCCAGGCGTTCTGGGAAGCCGTGATCGGCGCGCTGCTGCTGATCGGCGCCGGCGTGCTGGTCGCCTCCAACAGCTTCCGACAGATCACCGAGATCTACATCTTCGCTGGCGTCCTGGTGCTCCAGAGCCTGCCGTTCCTGGCGGCGGTCGCGATCGCCATCCTGGAGCTCAGCCGCATCAACTCGTTCCAGTTCTGGCGCGACAGCGCCGTGCGCGCCGCCGAGCTGATCGGCCTGCGCCCTGTCGCGCTGCCGAGCCCCGCCGGTTCCTCGCAGCCGGTCGCAAGCGAGGTCCGCCGCGAGGCCAACTGAGCGCGGCCCGCGGCCGACTGAAGCGCGCCGGTCGAGGCTCCGCGGTGGACGGCCTCGTTTCTTCGGCGGGGATGACACGCAGCCGGCAAGTTGAAAATTCCGCTCTAACTGGCGGAAACACTGCGCGAATCCCTGCCCCTGCCGCGATCTGCGGCAACCGCGCACGCTATTGACCTCAGCGGCCGCTCACCCTACACAGCGCGGGCCGAAAGCATGATCCGGAAATTGCCTTACCGGTTTTCCCCGCGACAAGCGTTAAGTTGCGGCAAGACATGCTTCTCGAATGTCCGAAGGCGATGGCGACCGATCCGCGAAGCCATCAAGCGGCCATGGGAGCGCGTAGCTCAGCCGGTAGAGCACGTGACTTTTAATCACGGGGTCCTGGGTTCGAGCCCCAGCGCGCTCACCAAGCTAAATCAAAGACTTAAGACGAAAAGCCAAACAATCGAAAAAGCCTCGTGTGGGCACTGTGTTGGCAAATGACTTGCCGCGCTCGCGGTCGGAGATCTCGGCGCGATAGTCGTTCGCCATGATGAGCAGCCCTGCCCGCTCCTCCGGCATGGTGCTGCCGTCGGCCAGGTCCAGGCAGAGCCGTTCGAACCGTTTGAGCTCGTCGATGATGTGCTGATGCCGCCCCATGGCCGCGGATCAGACTCCGGCCGGATTCGACCGTCAAGAGTAGCCCACCCGTAAATTTCCCAATACCCTCCTCGCTGGCACGCTGGATGATCTCGAAATGAAATCAGCAAAGCCAAAGGAATGGACCGAGGCTGAGCGAAAGCGGCTCTCGGCGATGGCACGGCGGCGCGCCGGCGCGCCGGAAATTGCGGCAGCCCTCGGCCGGCATACCGGGTCGGTGAAGCGGATGGCGCGGGAGATGGGATTGCTCCTGAAGAAATGACCTGGCGCAGCGCCCGTGACCGGGCGGTCACCGGTTTGCGAACAGCAGTTCCCACACCCACGACGGGCAGTAGCTCGACGCCGATCCGATCCGCTAGGAATCGATAATTTGCGAGCAACTCACCTCAGCGCTTTCATGGCCGCATGCGCAAGCCTGTCCGTCGTGAGAACCGCACACCCAAGCCTGGACGCGCGGCCGCGCTCCTGCACCTTTTTGCCTTCGAGCACCACGATAACGCGAAGGCGGGACCGTTGACGCCAGCAAGTCCCGCCGATCACGACGCACGGACTAGAGACCTAGGACCGACTGCAGTCTCCGCCAAACGATTTGCGTGTAAGGAAGGCCCTGTTCCGCGGCTCGTTCCTCGCGATCCTTCCGGCTAAATTCTCTCTCTCTCCGCTCGAAATCAGCCAGTTCCTTTCGGGCCTCCTCTAGAAGGTGGTCTCGCGGTGCTTTGGCCAGTTGAGAGCGTTCCGTCATTGCCTATCCGTCTCCTGCTGGTGCCCCAGCCCTAGAAAAACTGGAACAGCAGAAAGGTTCGGTGCCATAAAATCAAAAATTTATGCCGACGAGGGCGATCTAATTGTTACCTCGGTTTGTCAGCGTGCGGGCAGCTTCATGCGCTTTCCTTCCCACAGTTGTCCACTCCCAAGCCTCAGATTGAGGTGGTGGCGGGCCGAACCCCGACCCGTTCAGCGCGGCGGCGAAGGCGGCCCCCCGCTCGAAGATGGCATAGCGCCGCGGATAATTTCAGCTTATCTTTTGGCCAAATGTTTCAGCTTTCATTGCCGACTAAACGGGACCGCGTTCCTACCGGCCCTGACTGGCTTCATGAGGTCAAATACGATGGCTGCCGCTTGCTGGTCATCCGCGAGGGCGACCGGGTGCGCCTGATCACGAAGGGCGGTCACGACTGGACCAAGCGCTACCCGTGGATCGCCGAGGCCGCGCTGAAGAACCGCCAGAAGCGTTTCGTCGTCGACGGCGAGGCGGTGATTCTGGGCGTTGACGGCATCTCCGATTTCAACGCGTTGCACTCGCGCAAACACGATCACGAAGTGCAGCTTTACGCGTTCGACGTCCTCGCAATGGACGGTGACGATCTGCGCGACCTGCCGCTGCACCTACGCAAGAACAACCTGGAGCGGCTGCTGGCACGCCGGCCGGACGGCATCACCGTGGCACCTTTCGAGCGCGGCGAGATCGGGCCCGACCTATTCCGGGCTGCGTGCCGCATGGGGTTAGAGGGCCTCGTTTCCAAGCATCGCGATCGGCCTTACCGCGGCGGCCGGCAAAAGTTCTGGATTAAGGTGAAGAACCGGAGCCACCCTGCGATGGAGCGGGAACTGTAGAAAGGCCCGCCAGCGTGAACCGGTGGGCTCGTGCCCGTCTTCCTCAGGGAAGCGGCGGCGCAGCACGTGCTTGATCAGTCTCGCGCTGATCTGCGCGCATTGACGACGGCGATGTCTGGGTGTTCATCTATCGTTGATGGTGTCGTCCCGCGGAGTGGGCAGCCATGGCACAGAACATCGTAGCTGGATGCGTCGTAGTGGCTTTGATTGTCTTGGCCTTGATTGGCTACGCCCAAAAGCACCATGAATGTTGGAACGGGCACGTAGTCAAAAATTGGCGGCACGGGCACGCGCTTATAACCCGTGAGAACTGCGGATCCCCTAGCCCTTCGATCTAACGCGCCAAGGCATACCCCGTCGCCAAATGAAAGCGCGCGACCGAAGCCCCGCCCATAGAAAAACCCGCCGACGTTGAGGATGCCGGCGGGAGTCGGACGGTAGATTTGCGGGGACAAGCCGCGGCCCGGTTTTATCACTCTAGATAGGTTGCCCGCTAGCGTGAACCGGCGCTGATGCACACGCCCCTACCAGATGATGGAAAGAAGGCTGAGCAGGCCAATCAAGGCCAACGCCCAGACGAGCGAATGGGCGATCCACAGCCGATAACGCGACATAATCTGCCCCGCTCGGTATCTCTGCCTGTCACCAGCAGGTACCGAGTTGGCAATCCCATATTGATCTAGCTCAATCGAAGAAGAGCAGAACGGATACGGCGGCGACCGTGAGGACCCCTGCTGCAACAACGATCGAGCAAAACATGCGGTCGTTGCTCATGCCCCAACGGTATCCCGAAACAGACGATCCGGCTATGTGCTCTGTGCCGGTGCGCGTGTCACAAACCTGTGGCACGGCTATTGTTATTCAACAATCAACTGGGATTTCAGCGCTCAGTTTGAGAATGAAATGCTGCCGGGACCCGTATTTCGAGCCCGGCAGCGTATCGTTTCGAGACTTAGCGGGACAGCCGGCGGGCGTGTGCCGCAAGTCGCTGGCGGTTACGGGTCCTGTGCGATCGGCGCCGGCGCTTCATGAGACCCCCACCGGCTCGCCGTGCCAGCGCTTGTAATAGCTGGCTCTGAACTCCTTCAGCATCTTGGCGAGCTGCCAGACGGCAAAGGTAGCCAACTCCAAGTTGTGCAGGCTGTCTTCCCTCGCCGCGCACCGCATGATCAGGTCGGTCGCAATCTCACCCATCCGGTCGACGTCGCAAACCGCCCCCTCCAGATCGCGAAATGCCTTGGAATGAATCTCGTCGATCTCCTCCTGGGTGAACGGCCGGTCAGGCAGTGGGAATTCAACAACGTTGCTCATTGCTGCGGCCCCCGCACTGCATGTCTGCAAAGCTCCTGCAAAAAAGCCTGTTCGGCGGGAGAAAGATTCCGGCATAGGGCGCCTTTGGGTCCGCGTCTCCGGAATGCCCGTTCGATCATCCGCTCGACTACAATTTCCAGGCCACGGGAAGTGGCGTCCTCCTGGCGAATGGCAGCGATCGCAGCGCGCGCGTATCCTCGCCCGCGTTGAAAATCGGCGCAATTGTCACCGGTCGGCTCGTCATTCCACATGATGGCCTGTTTCCAGAACTCGCCCCACGTCTCGCACTCTTCTGACGGTTGGGTTACGAACGGAAGTTCGAAAAACGAATCCGAATAGAGCCTTGACGCCATCTCCACCGTCGGCGCCAGCGTTGGCTCGGGAGGACTTAGTTTGACTTCGGCCACGTTGTCAGGAGGCAGGACGGCAGCAGTACGCGACGCTAGACGCGCTGATAAGTCGATGATGTTGTTGCTCATGCCGTCCTCGCTTTTATGCTGTGAATCGGTGGGAACTGCGTCGGGAAATGCCAGCCACCGCGACGGTTGCGCGGGTAGGGCTTGCCGGTTGTCGCGCGGCCATAGGCGTCCCAGGCTGCGAGTGCCTGCTCGTCCAGAACCTCAATCAGGCCGCCCGTTGCACTCTCTGTTCTGTTCTCTCTGTTCTGTTCTGGGGGAGTTTCGGCAACGTTGCGCGGCTGTTGCCTGAAACGTTTCACTCGTTCGGTTGAAACGTCGCTCTTGTATTGGCGCTCGCTCCATTTGTGTGGCGAGAGGAACGATCCCTCCCGGTCCAGAAGCCCGGCACCGACCAGGCTTACCAGCGCCTCAGCCATGCGTTCGGGTTGCAGGCGCAGCATCAGGGCGCAATCTTCCATCGCGGGGAGCTTGCCGTCGCTTTTGCTGGCAACACAAAGCAGCCCTATCCACACGCGATGCATCCGGTCCGAAAGCTTCAGCACCTTCGGATCGTTGATCGCGTCGTCGTAGAAGCGAAACCAGCGGCTCATGCATCCCTCCCTTTCAGGCTACGGGCAGGAACGAGATGCAGCCGCGTGACGATGTCGTGGGATGCAATCCGATCGGCCAGCCACAATACAACCGGGACCGGATCGGCAACGTGGAAGTCGATCAGGGCGAACAGCTGTCGCTCGATCTCGTCGTCGGTGTAGATTTTGGACGTGCTTAGGGGTGGCGTGCTATGCACGCGGTCAGCCTCGATCATGGGAATCCAGTTCCTTCGTGGTTGAGGTTAGAGCCGGGGCGGAAGCAGCCACTTCCCTTCGGCTCGCTTTCTGTGGTATCAGGGAATCATGAAAAAGACAACCGTGATACCACAAAAAAAGCGCGGCCCTCCCGCGACTGGCAAAGGGACACCAATCGTGGTGCGCATGCATGGCCCCGCGTTGTCAGCACTTGATGCCTGGATTGCTAAGCAGCCGCCCCCGTTCCCGTCGCGGCCTGAAGCCGTCAGGCGCTTGCTAGAGGCGGCGCTCAAGGTCAAACAAACAAAGAGCTAGGATCCCCCCAGATGTTTATGGCGCTCATGGACGTGCTGGCCTGGCTGTTCGTTATTGGGTTGGGCATCTTGGCTTTGATGTTGGCAGGCGCTGGCCTTGGGGCCCTGATCGGCAACATTCTCGTAGGGCTTCGCGGGGCGACGAGCGCATTGCCCAGTTGGAGATCGCTGCGCGGCGGAACGGTCGCGTGGTATCGCCAGAATGGCTGGCGCGCGTGGGTGTTCACCGCGATTGTTGCTTGGTTCGTGCTCTTACCGCTTTTTGCAGAGATGAACCGCTGACGCCTCTGGCCATCCGCCGGCTGGTCGAGCTTGGGCTGAGGACGAAAAGATGAACGTAATCGATGCTGTGCCGTGGATGGACATCATCAAGTATGGCTCAACCTTCCTCGGCGGCAGTCTTGCTGGCTCGATCCTCACCAGCTGGAATAACTGGGGTATCGAGAAACGACGACTTAGGCGACAGCAACGCGTCCAGCTGATCGAGAATTGGCGAAAGATGATTGCTTCTCTTCCTGCTAACAGAACCTGGGCGCCCGACGATCCGGAGTGTGGAGCGATAATTCGATCTGAGCACTTCCTTAGCCTGGAAGGGCAGTTACCCAAGGAGTTGGCGAGAAAGATCCATGACGGAAGGACAATTATGGTCGGCGGCGACTTCCCACGACGTGCTTTGAACCAACAGGTCAGCGAATTGGAACGTCGGTGGGGACTTGTTTAAGCCAAGCATCCCTTGTACGCGCCTTGAGGTTGCCAAAGATCACGCTGGGCAACAGAGCATGGAGGCGGGAATGAGCGCGAACGAGGGACAGGACTTAGGGGCGCAACCGCGGCCATTGCTTGATCCGAGGGAACAGCTCGAGCTGCGAATACGGCTCGCCGAGCGTGCGCATGATGATCAAACTGAGTTCGGTTCAAAAACAAATGACGCAGCGGTAAAGGCCGGCGAAGAGGCAATCAAAGCCGCAGTCCTGATCAACGGCGGCAGCTCCGTTGCGATGCTAGCGTTCATAGGTACGGTCGCCTCAAAGGATCTAGTTTCGGGAGGACAGCTAACCCAGATCGCCAAACCTCTTTTGTGGTTTGGATCCGGCGTCGCCGCGGCCGTAGTGGGATCGGCGGCCGCTTACTTCACCAATCTCATGATCGCCGGATCTTCGTTCAGAATGCTGCGCGCATATGAGGAGCCGTTTACTCGGGACACGCCTTCGTCGAAGCGTCATCGAATTTTTGGCGAAGTGTTTCGCTACATCGCGGTCGCTGCAATGGCGATCTCGATCGGGTGCTTCATCACTGGACTGGTAAAAGCTGAGTCAGCCTTTCAGGCATTAGTCACGGACAAGCACGCTACAGTCGCCAAGTGATTGACCCCACAAGCGGGCTTCGAGGGCACCCGCCCTCGATGACATGGCGTTTGTGCTGATGCGCCCCGAACACAGCGCATGAGTCCAGAGAACGGATTGTTACGCGATCGCGTTCGCGCGATCAAACTTACATAGTCGTCCACGCCACGACGTTGCCTGTGGTCGTCGTTCCAGCGTTGTTCAAGGTGTTGGTGCATCCGTTTGGCTGGATTCCGCCAACAAGAATGTTTCCGGTCTGTGAGCCTGCCTGTCGAACAACAACGGAGTTGCAGCCTCCCGCCGCTACGCCACCAGTAATGCCACTGATCTTGGTCATAGAGGTGGTTCCTGACGCATAGTTGATATGGATGGGGAACTGAATCCCCTCAACGTGTCCATTCTCGATGACGTTCATATTGGTAGAGGAGACGGGACCGTTGAGCAGGATGGCATCTCCGCTCGTCATGTTCGAGCTTTCGATGATGAAGTCGCGGATCGTCTGGACCGCGGCGCTATAAGCCAGATTGATGCCTGGATTGGTCGAACTAGCGTTGAGCGAGCAGAAGAGCCCGCGCATCGTGAAGTCCGAGGCGCCGCCATAGCCTGTATCGGTGACGACGCAACTTCGCAGGTAGGTATAGACCGCGACGTTCTCGACCGCGACGCCTTGCTGCTGCGCATTCGAATAGATCATCGAAATGCCGGCGTTCGCAGAGGCGATGGCGCCGTAGAGCAGCATTTCGCGGATGCTGGCATAGAAGCAGGCGAAGTGGAGATTGGGATCGCATAGCGTGATGAACCGCTGCGATGCGCCATCCGTGTCGCACTGCTTCAGGATGGTGTTGCCCTTGCCTGCGCCGGTAAGGACGACCGAACCATAAACGGTCAGGCCGCCGCAGACCTTGGCAGCAGCGCCACCAGGAATGAGAACGGTGTTGCCGTAGTAGCCGCCCGCGTCGATGTTGAGCGTGCCACGATGCGAGGCGAAATTGATCGCGCGCTGGATCGCTGCCGCGTCGTCTGTCGCAGCGCCAAGATTGCCGTTGTAATCGAGCTTGGCGCCGAACTGGCGAACGTTCACGGCCCCCTCGGGGACGTACTGGAATTTGTTGCCGGCGCTATCAGTGAACGATCCGGCCGCAGTGGTGACGGTCGCAACCGTCACGGTCGGCTGCACGGAGCAGGTGCCGATGGCACCTCCAGGGCCGATGGTGACGGTCGCGGGGACCGTCAGAACATCCCCGACCTTATAGGCGTTTCCACCAGGACCGCTGATGCTAAAGCCGGTCATCACATTGCCGGCGATCGTCACCGTGCCGTAGAGACCCGCTCCCGACCCTCCGGTTACAAAAACGCCATTGTACGTCCCGTTGGTGCAACCGGAGCCGGCAGACGAGATAGTGATGGTGCTTACGAAGCTGTCGGTGAAGTTGTTGCTCGAGCTGATCTTGGTGAAGAGAGCCTGCCCACCGTCGCCGGTCGACGCATAGCCAAGCGTTCGAACGGTGGTGAACAGCGACAGATCCAGCGCCGCGGCGGCGGTCCTCGTCGAAACCGCAACAGCGCAGCTCGGGCAACTGATGGTGCCAGCGGTGCTGTCAAGCGCGATCGGCCCGGTCGCATTGGTTGCTACCGTTCCTGACGTGGTCGGCCATTTGATTGCCGGCGTGCCGGCGATGGCCTGCGCGCTGACCGTGGCCTGGCCGCTGGTCGCGCCGGTGTAGACGATCGAACTGGTATTGACCTGGTTGATGCTCAGCGGGCTCGCGAGCATCGAATTGAGCAGGTTCGCGAATGGGATCGCCTGCGCTGGCCCGGTGCCAGTCTGCGTGCGTCCGATCAGCGTGCCGCTTGGGACGGACGGAAATTGTTGCCCGAAGGAGGGGAAAGAAGCGGCAAACAGCGCGAGCGCAAGCGCAGCGCGACGGATATAGCGGAAGGACATGGACCGACCTCGAGGATCGGCTCAAATCGGTGAGCCGCCGGAGGTCGTTTGCGCCGATGTCCAAGGCGGGACCTGTTGCGGAAGGTCCAATCCGAAACGCGCTTGAGGTGCGCGCTACCTACTCGACAGGAAGGGACTCAGCCTTAAGCAGATTGCGAAACTGCCCGTCGTCCAGACCAGCGAGACCGCGGAGCATGACGCACACCTTGCGCCAACGCTCGTTCTGTCCCTTCAGTTCTCGTGCCGTCGCGCGAACCGTCTTGATCTCGCGCTTAAGGCCGATGATTGCTGCTTCCCTATCGCTCATTCCTACCTGCAAAAAAGTGGGCCGATTTCTCCCCGCGCTCGGCCCAGCGCGGATGAAAGGGCATCCGGTGCCCCTGGAGCTCTCAAACCTCACACGCCGCCGGTGCCGAGCTCGACGAGAGCTTGCATGTTGACTGCGAAGCCTACGTTGTTCACCTTGGCGCTCGCGATGACTGAGCGATGGAAGGCAATGTCCGCGGCCTTCACTGCGCTTTGTGATCCAGCCGCATTTTTGTACGCGACCTGCTTGGCCGCAACAGCGGTCGTGACGGCCTGGTAGTGTGCATTGCCAGCGTGGGTGATGTCGTTGTCGGCCATGTCAGTCTCTCCTCTGCTCGGTCCAGCCGGTGAAATGCGGCATGTTCAAAAGCACGTGCGTCTTGAATTCCGTAAGCAGCTGCATCTGATCAAGACGTGCGACAATCGTTTTCTCTGTGTGCGCCGCCACCCAGTTAAGAGCCTTCAGCAATTCGCGCGCGTGGTTGTTGGTGATGGCCTCTTGCGCCATCGTGTGATGTGCAGCCTCGAGCTGGTCAACGAGCTCGCCTGCGAGCACCGGCTCGGCACGCATTTCGGAGATGAAGTTTTCGATCGGTGTCATCATGCCCCCATGATCAATTCGGGCGGAGAGACATGCAGAAAGCCTTTCGGCAACTCTGCGTAAGCGTGCTTCAGCGCATAGGCTTGCGCGGTGATGTCGGCAGTTACGGTGCCTTTGTACTTGCGAAGAGAGTTTACCGACTGGCATTCGGCGAGCGTGAGCGCAGCAACGATGGTTCTCCGCTCGTCTGATACCATGTCGAGAAAATGGCAATTGAACCTCATGCGCTCTTCTCCTCGACCGTGGCCGAGATCATTGCCGATGCAATTGCGATCATGCGCCGTTCCTGCGTCCCGCCCTGTAAGAGGTTACGGACAAACTCCGGATTGCGGCCGAGCGCATCAAGCCGCTCGCGCGCTTGCCTCTGCATCGTCGCATCGATTGGACCGCCGCTGGCCCAATCAAATACTTCCCGCCCAGCAAACTCCGACGTCGGCAGGCCAAGCCCAGCTAAATGATCAGCCAAGCCAGCTGCATCGACTGCATCAGCCGCCGCGTTCTGTAGCTTCAGGAGATCCTCAACCGTCGCCGTCGTCGGCTGCTCTGGTGCCTCGTCGGTGCGTGCCGCGAAATCCTTCGCGAGCGCGGCAATCTTCTCCGTCGCCTGTTCGGGTGTCATGCTGAACACGTCGTCAGACATCGCGGGATGGTCGGTCATGCCGCCTTCTCCCGATACAGTCCAAGCACCTTGAGGGCTTCAAGGCGGTTCTTCATCGTGACCGGACCGCAACCATGGTCCGAGCTTTTCATCGGATGTTTGCAGCAGTTGGTCGTGCTGATGGCGCACTGCAACTCGGTACATGACCTCGGACATTCAGTCCTAGAGAGCCCGCTGAGATCGAGTTTCATGCCGCGTCCTTTCGGGGGATCAGTGCGTCCAGGTGCTGGCGGAGGAGGTTCACGTAATAGGTCGCCATCCTCCCGAAGACATCGGCGAGCGGCTCGATGCTTGCGGGATTGTCGATCTGACTGAGCGCAGGCGACCTTGCACCCGGCAGATATGCGCCGGAGACACAATTCCGATGCATCTCGCCCGCTATCAGCACATCTGTGCTTGCCGGGAAGACCGCGCCGCCGATCGTGGTGTCCATCAGGTCGAAGTTGAGCGCGAACGGAATGATCCCGCTCGGCAATGTCCGCTGCAAACCTTGCGTGCACAGAAGAAGCTCGTCCCGCAATTTCGCGGCCTTTGCGACCGCCGCGGCAAGGTCCTGACCCTTCGCCGACCATGCATCCACCGCCCCCCGGAATTGGTCGAACTGCGCTTCTCGCCCGGCCGCTTCCCGGCGCTCCTCGTCTTCACAGTCCAAACGCTCTGCCAGCTGCAAGGCCGCTGTGAGTTCGTCAGCGGCCGTCCTGGCCGCGGCAATCTTGGTGCGATGCGCGCTCAGTTTCTCGGTTGCCCCCGGCTTCCGTTCGACGGCCTCCAGCGTTAGCTCGGCGACCTCGACCTCGAGCGCCGCCAGGATCGCCATGGCGCCATCAAGCTTGGCTCTGACAGCCGGCGCGCGCGCGTCGCCATCGGCAAGCGCTTCAATCTGCTCCGGTTGATTGGTGGTCACGGTGCCGGGTTTCTTGCGGAACATGTTCATAAGTTTCACGCCGCCTCGCTGGTCTGCTGCTGGTCGGTCCGCCTTGCCGCAAGCGCGTCTTCGACCAGATTGGCGAGATACTGGCTGACCGTCCGGCGATCCGCCGCCGCGGCCGCGCGCACGGCCTGAACGATCTCAGGCTTCGTTGGTCGGAAACTCAGGTGTTTCGACATGCTCGTCCTCCGTTGTGGATGACACCTCACTCGGTGGACCTTCGAGCAACAACGGACCATGGTCGGGACGTGGTCCACTAGGGCCGCGCGTCGGCCAGCGGTGACGCATCCGGTCGGCTTGTGTCTCATCCTCAGCCAGGGTGATCTGCACGATGCCAAGCGCCAACGCGTCTAAGATCAGTTGCAACGTGTCGCCGGAAAGCCCCTTCCGAGGCGCCGGCCCGAGCACCTTTGATGAATACCTGTCGCTCCATCCGATCAGCCCATCGATCGCTTCGTGGGATAGGTCACGGAATTCCTTGGTCGCCCTCAGCGCGGCAACGAGCTCAAGCTTCGTCCGGACGAGACGCGAAGGCGCCGGCGTGGTTTTCTTTGGAAGGGCCTCAGGCTGGCTTGCCGCGGCCGCTGGTGAGTCTTGAGCGGCCGGCACGGGCCGGGCGACCTTCGCACGCAGCATCGCGTCAGAGACGCTCACAAATCGTCCGCGCTGCCGCTGGTTGCGCTTCCTCGTGCCCACGTTCTCCGTGGTGGCGAGTTGCTCCGCAATCTCCTCGAAAATGTCCAACTGCTCAGTCATGACCGCCGAGCGCCGCAGTTGTGGACGATGTTTGCAGAGAGCCGCGCCAAAATTTTCGGAGCGGCGCGTAAAAGACGGGGGAGGTCGAATATCAGAGCGACTTGGGATTTCCGGGGCCACCCCACCCCACCCCGGGTTCTTTTGCCAATCATCTCAAGCATTTCGGCACGATCAGCCGTTTCGCTTTCGCCTGCGCTCCAACTATCAGAGTGAAAGATGTTGAAGCAGTTCGCGCGCGAAATCCCTTCCCTGTGATTTTCAGTCACGGAGTCCGAAGCGATTACGCAAGGTTTGCCAACATGATGGTGCGATGCTGTCCAGCGTGTTGGCGGTATGTTGGCAGAATCCACCGATCGTAACGAGGCTAACCGGTTATCCGATCGGCCAGGCGGGTGGATTATCCGTCGCCGATCAGCGCCGGCTTCCGCGTTACTAGATGCGTGCTGGGACGGAGCTGTCCTAGCCCTTCCCTTCCTTGAGCGGCCGGAAGCGTGAGCGGACCACAAGTCCGCGAGAGCGCTTCCAACGCTCGGGGGGTATGGGGGGTTGGAGAACAGGCGTTGGCAGTAGCGTTGGAAGGCGTTGGAAGACAGTTGGCAGTACAGTTGGCAGTAGCGTTGGAAGCGTCGGAAGAGCGTTGGTAGGGGCGTTGGTATCCGGGCAACTACGGGAAAGATCATGCCGTCACCCGCTCGATGTGCTGGCGCCGCTTGCTGGGTGATCCGGTCTCGACAGTCCTGATCATGCTGCGATCGAAAAGCCGCTCCATGGCGTTGCGGAAGGCCTCGGCCGTGATGGTGCCCGCCTCGGGGTCTAAGGCGAACTCTGCCGGTGCGCTCCCCTTGGCTGTCTTGGCGTGCACCGGCCTGCCCTGGGCGTTGCGCTTGTCGAGCAGCCGGAGAAACACGTCCTCGACGTCGCGATCGGCCGCGGCGCGGTGCGGCGAGGTCTCGCCGGCCATTGCGGTGGTGAAGGTCAGCCCGCCCCAGCGGAGCGTTACCTTCTCCCCGCCGCGCACCCGGTTGGTCTTCTTGACCTCGAGCGTGCGCTGGTCCTGATCGTCCTTGTCGGGATCGGAGAGGTACAGCATCGATCGTGCCGAGTTGCGCCAATCGACGGAGCCCGCGGTCCCGCTACCGTCAGCCATGCCGCGGACGGAGGGGTGATCCAGCAGCAGGATTCCCGTGTCATGGGCGACCGCGATCCTGCGCAGCATCCCGACGAAGGTGCGGACCTGCCGACGCGCGATCGTTTCCCCATCGAACACAGCAGCGACATTGTCGACGACGACCAGGCGCGGACTGTGCTCCGCGATCCAGCGCTCCAGGGCGAGCAACAACGGCGTGGCGACGATCTTGCCTGTTCGCGCGTCGGCGGTGCCGAGCCACGTCTCATCCAAAGCCGGGAAAGCAAGGTGCAGCCCCGCAAGTGCGTATGGATCGATACACCGGTGCTTGCAAATGCGCTCGACACGGTCGCGGACGTTATCCTCCTGCTCCTCACAAGACAGGAAAAGCGCGGGCCCCTGCTCGGCCACACAGCCAAGCCAGTCACCGAGCCCGGCCGCGACCGAGACGAGCAATTGCGTGGCGATCTCGGTTTTGCCGCTGCCGCCGTTGCCGGACAGGATCGTGACGTCACCGGAAGGAATGCGCGCCTCCGCGACCCAACGCTGCGGAACGATCGTGGTCCCCCTCCATGCCGCCGGCGTGATGGGCTGGAGCCCGCGTGCGGTGGGCGCGTCATTAGCAGCCGGAGCGGCTTCTATCGTTGAGCCACCATCGTACGCGTCAAAGGAATCGACCGGCGGCGGCTCGTCGCTAGACGGAAACTCGTACCCAAGATCCTTGAACACGCTCAGGCCCATCTCTCGATTTGGAATTTTCAGCATCACGCTGCCTCCAGCATCTCGAGCAGCGCCGGCGCGTCATGCGGATGATTTCGAAGCCAAGCCGCGAGTTTCTCGGGATTGCCCTCACTCATCACGATGTAGAAGGCATCGATCGTCGATTGCGGCGCCTCGTACGGCTTGCGCGTCGGCCACTCGGGCTGCGGTTCGCGCTTGGGCGGCAACTCGCCGGTGTGCTTCCAAGCGTCCCGCGGATCCTGCATCTCCCATTGGCGCACGAGCTGGGTCGCGTAATCGGAAGGCAGATCAGCCGCCGGCGCATCGTCGAGCGCATACTCTTCAGCCTCCGCCTCAGCGGCTACGATGGCCCGAAAACGTGCGAAGGGTGCCGCAATGAGCCGCTGCACCTCATCTTGACCGATCGCGGCGACGAGCCCCGAGACCTCCGCGAACTCCTGGAGAGGGTCGACCGCGTCGGCGAGGTGCTCGAACTGATGCTCGTATTCCAAAAATGCGCGGATCAACGCGCGGGTTTCGAGCAGCCAGATTGCATCTTCCAGCGCTTTTCCAACTAGAATTTGCGCCGGCGCATTCATTCGCCGTCCTCCCCATCGAGGAGGCCGAGCTCCTGGGCCTTCGTGATCAACTTCTGCACCGCCTCGAGCAGCTGCGGAAGCTTGCTCACCTTCACTGCAACACCCTTCGACGTCGGGACGAGCTTTCCTTCCCGATTCATCGCATATTTTCGGAGATCGGCGATGTTTGTGCCGTTCAACGTCGACAATGTCCCGGTAAGGGCATCATGACGTCGGTTGATCCATTCCTGGTACGCCTTCACAGGCTCGGCGAGTTCAGGTTTGCGCGTTCCCATGATCAGGCCACGCTCTTTTCTTGGGCGCGGAGCCACTGCATAGTGCTCGGTATGTAGTAGAGCGGCGTGCGGCCGATACGCGTGACCGGCGGCCCCTTGCCGTCCAGCTCCCACCGGATCAAGGTCTTTTCAGCAACGCCCAATTGCTCGGCGAGCTGCGGACGCAGAAAGTAGTCTTTGAGAAGATCGGTCATGTTTATGCCCGTGCGTTGACGTGCACGGACACTGGCCGACAGTCAGGTGATTTGCAGCAAAAGGCCGTCCAGAATATCCAGGCTATTTGTTGGACGAGCGTGCTGCTTCGATCATGTCCTCGTGCGCCTTCCAGATCGCGAAGATACGGCTACGCCCAAGCTTGAATTTCTTTTCGGCCGCGCTGACGTAAGCGTCGATCGCAACGCCTGGCTTCGTTTCTCTCGCGCGTTTCTGGCGGATGAATGCGACGACCTGCTGCTCGATGAACAGCGCGGATTGCTGGCCCTGCCAGAAGAATTTCACTTTTCGGGTTGGCCGCATGTTCGGCCACTCGGACGGCGTGAATGGGTCTACTGCCAACGCGAGCAGTTCACCGGGAAAGCCTTTCATCTGATCTCGAATGGTTCGCGCCAGAGCGGCACGAAGTTCACGCTCCTCGGTGCTAAAGTGCGCGGGGAAAGGCTTGTTCGCGTCGCCGTCGACGTCATAGCCGGATAGAAGGCGGATACTGGCAACCTCGTCCGCCATTTTCTCATCGTCGCTGCGGGTCATAGTCACGCGCTCCGCGCCATCGGCGTGACGTTCGGCTGCGGGTTCAGGATCAGCTCGACAAGGCCGGCGAGCTTCTTAAACGCCTCGCGCTTTTCATCGAGGTAGGCATAGCGGTCATAGACGCCGCGGACACCGCCGATCACGTGCCCAAGGCAGCGCTCCGCATGATCGGACGGAACGCCCGCGCGGGACATCAGCGACCGGCCGGTGCGACGCAGGTCGTGCAGTACCCAATGCGCCATCGGCTCGCGTCCGGCTTCAACGCGGATCTTGGCGATCGCCTTGTCGAGCTCGCGCTTGGCTTTGCTGAAGCCGCTGAAACCCTTCGCGCCGTGGGTGGTCGAGAACACGAACCACGAGTTGCCGTTGACGCCTGCCGGCTTCTCGCCTAGTAGCGCGCGCGCCGCCTCGCTCATCGGGATCAGATGGTCGATTCCGGTCTTGTAGCGCTCCGCGGGAATCGTCCAATCGGTGCCGTCGATCTCGTTCGTGTGCATCTGCGCCGCCTCGTTGCGGCGGGTGGTGGTCAGCAGCAGCGACTTGACGAAGCGCGGATAGCAAGCTGGCACGTCCTGCACGATGTCCAGGGCCGCCCACAGGTCCCGTAGTTCCTCATCGCTCAGAATGCGGTCGCGCGAATTCGCCCCGACCTGGCGAATTCCCTTTACGATCGGGTTGGTGAAATCCTCATTGCGCGCCGCGAACCAGTTGAATGCCTTCCGCACGTAGGCCAACGTTCGGTCGGCCATCACCGGGCCGCTCTCGTCCTCGATCTCGTCGAGCATGTCGACGATGTGGGAGCGACGAAGCCGCCCCTCGCCGAACACCGGCAGGTCCCCGATATCAGGAGCCACGAGCCGCCGGAACGTGCTGGCGTACTGGTCGGCGCTCTTGAGCTGCGCTTCCTTCCGGCAGTAGCGATCAACAAACATGTCGAGCAGCCCGGGATGCTTTTGCTCCCGGTCGGCTTCGTTTGCGTCAGGATCGTAGGCGCCGCCGATCTTCAGGCCCTCGGGATCGTCGCCGTCCTCCATGCGCCTGGTGCGCTCGGGCCTGGGGTCCTCGCGGTGGCCCTTGGCGAGGTCCTTGACCAGCTTGTCGGCCTTCACAATAGCGTCGCGAACGGTGAGTGAACCGCCCCCGGCGTTCTCGTCCCATCGGCCCAGGGTCTCGAGATATTTCCGACCGTCGACCCTGTGGAAAAGCACGAAGGCCTTCGTGCCGCCGGCGGTGACGCGCACCCCGAAGCCGGCCGGCGCCTTCTTCCCCTGCAATGTCGCGCCGCTGAAGAAATGGACCTTGTTCCCCTTCGCTGGGGTCTCCAATTCGCGAACGATTTTCTCGCTGATCAGCTGCATCTCGATCCCCCGTGTGGGCACTGTGTGGGCGCCTCGAATGTCCCTCGAATGTCCACGAGTGGACTCCGAAGATCACGGGGTGTCAATGGAAGTGCATTGAAAAACGGGGGAAATTTGTGCCCACACGAGAAAACGACTCTCGATCAATGGGTTAAGCTGTCATCCTCATTTTGACTTTTAATCACGGGGTCCTGGGTTCGAGCCCCAGCGCGCTCACCAAGCTAAATCAAAGACTTAAAGCCAATTTTGACACACCAAATCACAGCGCGATTTTGCGCCATGCACACACTATGCACACATCGCGAGGCCGGCCATGACGGTTCTTGCGATTGTCGGAGGCGCGTTGCTTGTGTTGCTTGCCCTGGCGGCGGCACTCGTCGCGATCGTCGCGAAACAGCTTCGGAGGTCCCGGAGGTGTCGACTGAGACCATAATTGACGAGTTGGCCGCGGATCAGACTCCGGTTGTGGGGTCGGCGTCTATGGCTTCAAGCTGTTCACAGACCTGCCAGTGGCGGGATCGCCCGTGCACGCATCTGCACCGGACAGCACAAATCACAATTGTACCGTTTTGGTGCGCATTTCGTCGGGCGTCCTTACGCTAAATTCATCAGCCGCGTTGCAGATTTGGGCCTACGCAGGCGTTGTGCTTGTGTTACGAGTCCCTAGATCCCCGATCGCAGGCAGATTGATGGCGAAGAGCAACAAACGGCAGCCGATCCCCAGCCGCCGCCAGGGCGTTCCGCCACTTCCCCCGAGCCCGCCCGCTGGGGCCTCGCAAATTGTACTTGGTTACAATCCCCAAGGCCCCAAGGAACCGATCGATATCGTCTCGACCAAGGAGGCATGGAGCGAGTTTACCCTTGCCGACGGCACTGTGTTGCGCGCCAAAGCTGTTGTGCTGGACGTGCGTAAGATGGTCGACCAATATAATCAGGATGGAGAGCCGATCTACGAGATGCAGTTGACGATGGTCAATCAAGCTCGGGTTCCGGAAGACCTGAAAAAGAAGAGCTGAGGGATGAGCGCAAGAACAGCTGAGCGGGAGGTCGCGGCACATGCGGTGAGGGTCGTTCCCGTTACCACAAGCGTTCCCGCGTTTGGCGGAACACACTTTCTGACGTCTTTCAACGCAGGCGGATACATAAGCCAGCCGCAGCATGGAACGATGACCGGTAACGTCACCATCTCGAACGTCACGTTAGGTTTCTCGTTTGCTATCCATACCGCTGGCGGCAGTGTGTACGATTCGGATTTTGTTGCAGACATTTTGGCGGCAGATGCCGCCGAGCCCGAAGCGAGCTTCGACAACGTCGTAGACATGCTGGAATGGCTAAATCGCGATTAGTCCATGCCGGAGAAGCCAAAGCGGAACCACGCAAAGTGGCAGCTCGCATCTGGTTTCAAAGATTCCTGGGCTCGATTCAAGACAGACGGCATCAGCGAGGCGATGACGGAATTTGATCGCCGCAAACGATCAATTCCTCCGACTGCCCTGCCTGCAAAGATGAAGGACCACAAGCTAGACGGTCCCTTCAAGGGCTTTATGGAGTGTCATCTCGCGGGCGACGTCCTTCTGATCTATAAGCCGCTTCCCGGCGGCGCCATTAAACTACTTCGCGTCTGCACTCACGCAGATCTCAAGGGCCCCAAAGCGAAGGTGCTGGCAAAGCAGTTGAGGAACGAGGAGTAATAGCTGCCGCGGCAGCTACGACGGGCAGTAGACCGGTCGCTCCTTCAGCCACCACGGATCGATAATTTGCGAGGTGCCCGCGCTGCCGCTTTGATCGTGGCATGCGTAGACCTGCTCGCCGAGAAGCCCGCGCACCGGCCGGTCACCGCCCGACCAAAATCACCTTCGGCGAGATGCGCGAGATGGGCGTGCGCGGCATCCTGGTCTATTGTGCCGACTACCGTTGCAGCCACTCGATAGCCCTGGAAGTGCGACTATCCGACATCGAGTCGCGTTTCGTCTGCCAGGCCTGCGGCCGCCGCGGTGCAGATGTCCGGCCGGACTTCAATTGGAATAGGCCTCCGACTCCGGCTATGGGATATCGATGAAGCTCACCGCCGAACGTCCCTTTGCCAACCCGGAAATCGCAGCTCGCAAGCTCATCGAGCTCGCCGCCGGCATCGAAGCCGTGCAGGACGGCCGTATCCATATCGAGAGGATCAACGCGCCGTTTCTGTACGCGCTGAAAGCCAGCGGGACCGAGTTTGGCGCCGGGATCAAATTTGCAGTCGAACACGGCTGGCTCGAGTTGCACGAGTCTGGGACCTACGTCCGGCTCTTGAAGACATGACCGCCGTTTGGCGCGCGATCCAAAAGGTGCTGCGACAAACCTTGCTGCACGAACGAAGCGGCAGGCTGTATGGGCTTGCTTTAGGATAAGCGGGCTCCGAGACTTATCGTTCGTTAGGATCACCGAATGCCGCATTTCGCAGCTTGATGGGAGCAGAGACGTATCGCTCCGGCGAAGGCCGCCTTGCGCGGTGTGATGGAGATTGAAGACATAGGCGTATGACTGACCATACGCCTA
>NZ_JBANAZ010000098.1:0-27374 GCF_059803455.1 Bradyrhizobium sp. UFLA05-108
GTGGTGGTGGGTCGGGTCCCACCGCAGGCCAAGCCGGGTTCGGCGCCGGTGATGGAGGCTCGGCCGGAGGCGGCGGTGGCGCGGCCATGGGCGGCGCTGTCTTTGTCGCTAAGGGCGGCACGCTGACCATCAACGGCAGCGGCAACGCCACGGGCAACAGCGTGACGGGTGGTTCAGGCGCCAACACCGGCTCCGCGTTCGGCTCGGGCTTTTTCGTGCAGGGCTCGGCTTTGGCCTTCGGCGCCGGCAACTTCACCCTCTCCGATGTCATCGCCGACCAGAGCGGCTCCGGCGGCAGTAGCATCGCGGACGGCTTTGGGGGCACGGGCGGGCAGAGCTCGATCACCAAGAGCGGCGCGGGCGTGCTGACGCTCTCCGCAGCGAACTCCTATGGCGGCGGCACCACCATCAACGAGGGCTCAACACTTGTCGTCGGTGACGCCCATGCGCTCGGTACCGGTACGTTGACGCTCAACGGCGGCGCCACCGGCGTCACAGTCACTTTCAATGGCAGCTTCACGATTGCCAACAACATCGTTGCGGCCGGAGATCCCATCTACAACATTCTCGCTGGCAGCACAGTCAACCTGACGGGTGTGCTGTCCGGCTCCGGCGACGTCGTCGTTAACGAAGCGAGCGGCTATGCTGGCACGCTTATCCTCTCTGGCGCGAATATCTACACCGGCCCGACCGTTGTGGACGCCGGCATCCTGCAAGCCGGCTCGACCAGCGCCTTCGGTAACAACTCTGCGGTGACGGTTGCGAGCGGCGCGGTGCTCGATCTCGCTGGTTTCTCCAACGCGATCGGTTCGCTCGCTGGCGCCGGCATCGTCACCAATAGCGGCGCTGCGGCCACGCTGACCACGGGCGGCGATACCACCTCAACTGTCTTTTCAGGAACGATCCAGGACGGCGCGGGATCGATCGCGCTGACCAAGACCGGCATCGGCCTGCTGCTGCTCTCCGGCAGCAACTCCTATACCGGCGCGACAATCGTCAGCGGCGGCACGTTGCAGGTCGACGGATCGATAGCATCATCCAGCCAGGTCACTGTCCAGAGCGGCGCGGCGCTCAGCGGTAGCGGCACGGTCGGCGCTACCGTCATCGACGGCGGCGCCATCTTTGCGCCGGGCAATGGCACGGCGGGGACGTCGATGGTCGTGAGCGGCAGCCTCGCCCTCGCATCCGGCGCCGTCTATCTGGTTCAGGTCAGTCCCTCGGCAGCTTCGTTCGCATCCGTCGCCGGTGTGGCGACACTCGGCGGTGCCACCGTCGACGCAGTCTTCGCAAGCGGCAGCTACATCTCCAAGCGCTACACCATCCTGACCGCGAGTGGTGGGGTCAGCGGCACGTTCGGCTCGCTGGTCACGACCGGTTTGCCAAGCAATATCAGAAGTGTCGCGTTGAGCTACGATGCCAACGACGTCTATCTGGACCTTGCCCTGAACTATTCGATTCCGTCCGGGCTCAACGGCAATCAGCAACGCGTCGGCAACGCGCTGACGAGCTTCTTCAACGCCAACGGCGGAATAGCCGCAGTCTACGCCGGGTTCACTCCGGCCGGCCTGACGCAAGCCGCTGGCGAATCGGGAACGGGCTCGCAGCAGACCACGTTTGCCGCGATGACCCAGTTCATGGGCCTGCTCACCGATCCCTTCACACAGCGGGATAACGGGCCGGGATCGGCCAGCGGCACGACCGGCTTTGCGGACGAGGAGCAGGCAAGCGCCTATACCGGACACAAGCGAATCGATGCGTTTGCCATGCTCGCCAAGACGCCGCCGCAGGCCCTCGAGCCGCACTGGAGCGTATGGGCTTCCGCCTTTGGCGGATCGCAATCGACAGCCGGCAATGCGACGACCGGCTCGAACGACACCACGAGTCGCGTGTTTGGGACCGCCGTCGGGGCCGATTACTGGGTCTCGGCACATACGTCAGTCGGCTTTGCGCTGGCCGGCGGCGGGACCAATTTCAGCGTGGCCAATGGTGGCTCCGGTCGCTCCGACTTGTTCCAGGCTGGTGCCTATCTGCGCCACACCGATGGCGCTGCCTACATCTCCGCGGCGCTGGCCTATGGTTGGCAAGACATCACCACCGATCGCACCGTGACGATCGCCGGCGCCGATCATCTCCGCGCCGAGTTCAACGCGAATGCATATTCCGGTCGCCTCGAAGGCGGTTATCGCTACATTGCGCCGTGGATCCGCGGAATCGGCCTGACGCCCTATGGCGCGGCGCAATTCACGACATTCGATCTACCGGCCTATGCCGAGCAGGTCATTTCCGGCGCGGCCGCGTTTGCTTTGAACTACTCTGCCAAGAGCGTAACGGATACCCGCGGCGAGCTAGGCCTGCGCAGCGATAAATCCTTCGCGATGCAAAATGGCGTGTTGACGCTGCGCGGGCGTTTTGGCTGGGCGCATGATTTCAATCCGGATCGTTCGATCGCCGCAACCTTCCAGGCGCTGCCTGGCGCAAGCTTCGTCGTCAATGGCGCAGCACAAGCGCGGGACGCCGCGCTCACCACTGCTGCGGTGGAGATGAAGTGGCTGAACGGGTGGTCCGCGGCAGCAAGCTTCGAGGGCGAGTTTTCGAACGCCATGCGCAGCTATGCCGGCAAGGGCGGCGTTCGCTACGCGTGGTAAACGGTCATCTCCTCACGCGCTCTTCGCCGGCCACGGCACGACCTGGCCCGACATCACCAGCCGGTCGCGGCCGCTGTCCTTGGCAGCATAGAGCGCGCGGTCGGCGGCTGCCACCAACGCGCTGCTGTCAGTCGTACTCTGAGACGGCAGTCCAGTCGCCACGCCCACGCTCACCGTGACCAGCCGGGACGGTGGATTCTGCGCATGGAGCATGGCAAGCTCTCGCAGCGCCTCGCGGATCTCCTCGCCGACCCTGATGCAACCTTCGGCGCCGGTGTTCGGCAACAGCAGCGCGAATTCCTCGCCGCCGTAGCGTGCGGCGAGGCCGGCCGGGCGCCGCGCATGCACGGCCAGAATCTTGCTCAGCGCACGCAGGCAGCCGTCACCCGCGAGGTGCCCGCAATGGTCGTTGAATTTCTTGAAATGATCGACGTCGATCAAGAGCAGCGAGAGCTGCGTGCCGTCGCGGCGGGCGCGCGCCCATTCCTCCGCCAGCCGCTCGTCGAATGCCCGGCGGTTGGCGAGTCCGGTCAGACCGAGCCTGTCCTGAAGATCCTTCTGCTCGGTCACATCTCGCATGATTGCAACGACGCCATCGATTTCGCCGGTGTCGGACGTTCGCGTCACGTGCAGGGCCGACTCGGCCCAGATCTCGCCCTTCTCGCGGTGCCGCTGACGATAGACAAAGCGTGCTTCCTCGGCTTCGCCACTCTTCAGCGCGGCGATGGTTTGCTCGATCCGCTCCAGGTCCTCCGGGTGGATGCCGGCTACGGCCGAGTTGCCCAAGAGTTCGTCGGGCGACCAGCCCACGACGCGCGCGCATGACGGCGAGACGTAGAGCAGTTGGTTATCAAGCCCGATCCGGGTCACCATGTCGCTGGATTGCTCGGCCAGCAGGCGGAAGTGCGCCTCCTTGGCAGCCAGGGCCTGCGCCATGCGCTGCCGCTGCAGGCTTAACGGCTTGTTGCAACATCCGCGCTGATTGCACGGAGTCCGTTCTCGACCGGCGGATTCCCCGATATTTCGATGGATTATCGTGGGACGATGTTAACCACGCCGCGGCTCGCGCAGCGGTCGCGCCTCATGTGTCCGGTTCACGCCTCGAGCGTGAAGCCGACGCGCAGCGTGACCTGGTAGTGGCGCACGGTGCCGTTCTCGATATGGCCGCGCGTCTGCACCACCTCAAACCATTTCATCTCGCGGATGGTTTTTGCAGCCCGGCTGACCGCGTTCTGGATCGCGTCTTCGATCGACTTTTCCGACGATCCGACCAGTTCCAGGATCTTGTAGACGTGATCCTTGTCTTGAGCAGGCATGACGAACCTCCATGAGTGCCGGCAGGGCGCAAGTCAGGATTTCCGTCTGAAGAGACTAAACTGCGCCTGAACGAAGTCCAAGGGTGAACGCGCAGCCAGGCCGCAGGTTTCTAGTCGGGCACATGAAGGACATTGCGCGGTAGGTGATCCGTGCTGCCGTCACGAATGGCCGACTTATCGCGCAGCAGCATGTGCAACAGCACCGCGAGGAGTGCGATCATCGCAAAGCCAGCCATGGCCGGCGCGGCTTGCTGCCCCGACGCCTGCGTCGACAGCACCAGCCCATAGGAGCCGGCGAGCAGGATCAGCCCATACATCGCGCTACGCTCGCGCGCCGACGCGATGTGGACAAGATCTGGAAGCGCGAGCGCGAGACCGATCCCCAGCAGCGGCAGGTCGTAGTCATAGGCATAGGGGCTGATCATCACCGAGGCCATTGCAGTGACGCCAAGCGCGAGGCCCGGCGGGGACCCGCGCAAGGCGCCGAGCACGACCGCAAGAAGCGCAAGCGCAGCGACGGCGATCTGTCCCCAGATGGCACCAGTAGCGGGCATGCCTGCGGTATGCAGCGCCGCATAGGCCGAGATCATCCGAAAGAGCTGATAAAAGCCCTGGTCGAGATAGCTCGCCGATTCCTGCACCGAGCCGACGAGTGCGGACCAGATTTGGGGACCGAAAACCAGCGTGCAAACGAGTGAGCTCACGAGCACCACCGTTGCTGCAGCGATGATCGCAGTCCAGCGCCTCGTCGCCATGAGATAGACGGCTGCGGCGATCGCAAGATGCGGCTTGATCACCATCGCGCCGAGCGCTAGGCCCGCAAGCACCGGGCGCTTCCGCAGGGTGAGACAGAACAGGCCGATCAGCGCGCCGGTGAGAAAGCCGTTCTGGCCGCAGCCGATCGTGACCGCGAGGGCGGGAAAAGAGATGATCAGGACTTGCGCGAGATTCTCTCGTGCGATCGTCCGCAACGCGGCGAGATAGAGCGCGAGTGTTACCGCGGTGAACAACAGATACGCTGCACCGACCGGCAGCCAGGCGAGCGGCGCAAGCAACAGGTCGAATTGTGGCGGGTAGGTCCAGGGCATCACGCCGGTCGTGCCGCCGGCCGCGTCCGCCTGCATCTTGCCGAAGGTCGCGAGCCGGTACACCTCGCCGACATCGCCGAGCCAGACCCGTTGCGCCACGATGTGAAACGCGTCGAAATCGGCGAGCTCGCGAAAGTGCCAGGGACCGACGCGCGCGAACCAGAATGTCTTGACGACGGCGATCGCCGCCAGCGCTGCGAGAATGACGCGAACATAGATCGCCCGCCTCGAGGGCGAGGACTGAATCTGCTCCAGCGCTTCGGCAAGCATGAGGATCTCGGACCGTAGCGGCGTGCAGGACCCTGCATCGCCCATAGGACTCAAGATTGCCGTGTGAGGCTTAAAGGACAGTAACGAACCGGAGAGCGCCACCCGGCCTTGAGACGCGACCTATCGGCCTTGGGATCGGGCCTCACGCGCCAGCCGCTCGGCCCTCAGCCGCTCCATATTGGAATAGAGCGCCTTCTGCGCGGCCTCATGCTCGCGCATGGCCTGCTCCGCATCAGCCCGTCGCGCCTCGTCCCGCGCCCTGCGCTCGTCAGGCGTGAGAATGCGGGGCGGGCGTACTGAATGATCAACTGTCATGCGGAGCCAACGCCAAAACCGCAGAAAAGTTCCCAGGCTGCGGGTTCCAACGTTGGTTCTCTGCCAGACGTCATGTCGAAGCGCGAGCGGGGCCTACGGATCCAGCTCGGTATCCCAGTACAAATAATCGAGCCAGCTATCGTGCAGATAGTTCGGCGGAAAGAGGCGGCCGTTGCGGTGGAGCTGGTGCACGGTCGGAGCGAACGCCGCCTGCCTCGGAAACATTTTTGCCTGCGCCGGCGTGAGATTGCCCTTGCGCAAATTACAGGGAGAGCAGGCCGCGACCACGTTCTCCCAAGTGGTCTGGCCGCCTTTGCTGCGCGGGATGATGTGATCGAAGGTGAGGTCCTCGGGCGAGCCGCAATATTGGCAATTGAAGCGGTCGCGCAGGAAGACGTTGAAACGGGTGAAGGCAGGATGGGTGGTCGGCTTGACGAAGGATTTGAGTGAGACGACGCTCGGTAACTGCATCTCCAGCGTCGGACTTCGTACCGCCTGGTCGTAGTGGGCGACGATGTTGACGCGATCGAGAAACACCGCCTTGATCGCGTCCTGCCACGACCAGAGAGACAGCGGATAGTAACTCAGCGGCCGGAAGTCCGCATTCAGCACCAAGACCGGCCAACTGCCTTGCGAGACATGTGCGTTCAAGTAACGCTCCTGGCCTCCATATCGCTGCGAAGCAGCATGTAGTGACATACTACATGCAGCGTGACGGGATTGTGAAGCCCGCTGAGAGACTTATTCAGGCTCTCTGCGGACCGGAACACGCTGCAAAAAAGCCGCTTTTCGGGGAAGCGTCACTGCCGCTCGCCGTCAGCGACGCCAACAATGCTGTAGCGCTGTTCTCGGGCGAGTCGCCTGCGCGCCGGTCAGGGACAGGTCGCGATCGGGCAAGTCGCGATCTGGCAAGTCGTGATCGGGAAGGTCGGCGGCAGTGCCGTTGGAGGACGATGACCTGCGGCTGCGCTCCCAATGACGCATGTGGTCAGCGCACTCGCTCCAGCTTCTGCAGACACCGTGTGGCGCGCACGACAGCCGGCATCTCATCGTCGGGAAAGCTCGTCTTCCAGTCGGTGACGCCGACCTCGCCGACATACAGGTCGCCTTGCGAATCCAGCGCGATGCCATGCGGCGCCAGGAACTTGCCGCTCGCGACACCCGGACCATCTTCGCCGCCGAGCCGCGCGATGCGTTTTCCCTTGGCATCGACGATCGACAGCCGCGGGCCGAGATTGGGCACCTTGCGGTTCACCGGCATGCCGGGTCCGAGCTCGCCGATCACGAAGGTCGGCTGCCTTCCGCCACAGCAGCACAGCGCACAGGGCCGGTGCAGGTTGTTCCACTGCGTCTCGTATCTGCCGTTGCCGTCGAACACCTGCACGCGATGGTTCTCGCGATCGGCGACGTAGACATAACCATCCGCGTCGGTGGCGATGTTGTGAACGATGTTGAACTGGCCGGGATCGGTGCCGGGTTCGCCCCAGCTCATCATCAGCTTGCCGTCCGGGGTGAACTTGTGGACGCGGGCATTGCCGTAGCCGTCGGAGACGTAGATCTCGCCCTTCGGCGACAGCGCGGTATGGGTGCAGCGGTGGAAGGGATCGCCGCTCATGAACGGTGCAGGCTTCTCGGGGACGCCGATCGTCAGCAGCACCTTGCCGTCGGTCGTGCATTTGCGCACGGTGTGGTCGCCATCATCGGTGCAATAGAGATTATCGTCGGCGTCGATATGCAGGCCGTGGGCGCGGGCAAACAACCCTTCACCCCAGCTCCGCAGGAAATTGCCTTCGCGGTCGAGCACCACCATCGGATGGGCGCCGCGATTGAAGACGTAGATGCGGTCCTTGCTGTCAACCGCGACGGACGCGACATCGGTGAGCTGCCAGCCATCCGGCAGCTTCGCCCAGTTCTCGACGACGCGGTAACGATGCTCGCCCGAGCCGAGTATGGTTGGCATTCGTGTCCTCCTCACAATTCATCGTTCCACATTGCGCAAGTGCGCAATGCGGGCTCGCGACTTTTGTCGCGCCCGGAATGGCGACCGGTTTATGTGGCGCCCACATCTCGCCCCAACATCCCTTCCTCGATCGCCTTGATCTGCAGTGCGAGATATCTCGAATTGATCCGGCATTGCGCGAGGCTGCCGGCGATGAACCACAGGCCGGGCTGCTTCGTGCGCGCATACATGTTGCACAGCTCAAAGCCGTCGCCAAAGCCCCAGATCGGGCCGACGCGGTCGGCAACGGCATCGCCGAACAGCTTTCGCACCAGATAGGCTTGCGGCTTGTAGCCGGTCGAGAGCACGATGAGGTCGGCCGAGATGATCGCACCGTCCTTCAACCGCGCGCCCTCGGCGACGAAGCGTTCGATGTCCTCGAATTGCGTGAGCCCGACCGCGCCCTTCACGATGAGATCGGAGCAGCCGACGTTGAAGTAATAGCCGCCGCCGCGGCTCAAGTATTTGAACTGCCAACCGGTGCCGCCTTCACCGAAATCGAGCTTGAAGCCGACGCGGGCGAGGCCGTCGAGCAGGTCCTTGTCGAGCGCCTTCGATTGCTCCGTCAGCATTGCATGGGTCTTCTTCGCGAGCGGCGTCGGCATCGAGGCTGCGATCAAGTCGTTGTCCTCGAGCGTGCCCTCGTTGTAGGTCGCGTAGGCGAGCTGTGCCGAGGGTTCGATATTGGTGATCAGCGTGGCCGAGCGCTGCACCAGCGTCACCTCGGCACCGCTGGAGTAGAGATCTTGCGCGATGTCGTGGCCGCTATTGCCGGTGCCGATGACGATCGCGCGCTTGCCGGTCCAGCTCTCGCCGTCCTCGTAGCGGCTGGAATGCACGAGCGTGCCGCTGAAATTTTTCAGGCTCGGAATATCGGGCATGTTCGGGATGCCGCTGACGCCGGTTGCCATCACCACATGACGCGGATGCATGGTCCGCGTCGTGCCATCGGCGCCGCGTAGCGTGACCGTCCAACATCCCTTCGCCTCGTCGTAGGCGCCGCCTTCGAACTCGGTGCCGGTCCAGTAATTCAGCTCCATCGCCTCGACGTAAGCTTCGAACCAGTTGGCGAGCTTGTCCTTGGGGATGTAGACCGGCCAGTTCGGCGGGAAAGGCATATAGGGCAGGTGATTGACCTGGACCTGGTTGTGCAGGGTGAGCGCGTGGTAGCGCTTGCGCCAATTGTCGCCGATGCGTGGCCAGCGATCGACGATCAACGTGTCGACATTCAACTGCTTCAGCCGCGCCGCGATCGCGAGCCCCGCCTGGCCGCCGCCGATCACGAGCACGGCGGGATCGCGGTCGGCATAGGAGCCGGATGCCTTGCGCAGATCGAGCCAATTCGGCCCGCGGAAGTCGCGCGAATAGGCCTGGCCGCGCGGCCGCGTGCGGTTGAGTTGCTCCTCAAATCCCTTCAGCTCCTCCAGCGCGGTGAGCAGCGTCCATGCCTTCAGGCGGTCGCCGTCATCGGCATCGGACAGCAGCCGAACGATGCCGCTGCCGCGTCCGACGGCGGTTTCGAACGAGAAGATCGCCTCGATCGTCTTGGTCCCGGCGCGAGTCACCCAGCGCGGCGGCGCACGGGTCGATGCGATCTCGAAAGAATTTGGCGCGGCTTCGGATGCGAGCGTGCTCAATTCCCGCACGGTCGCGTCGCGGCCGGCGATCGTTTGCAGGTTCCAGCTTAGCGCCAGCACGTCGCGCCAGTAGCTGTCGGCCAGGAAGAGCTTATGCAGCGCGCCGTGACTCGGGTCGCCAAGCGCCTGCTCGAACTGGTCGAGCCAGGTTTGCGCGGACACTAGAATGTCCTTCGTCCTGTCCAGCATGCGCGACCTCATGGCCGACTTCGCGGCGCTTCCTCTGAGATCAACGCTATACCGTTTTGGCAGGAGCCAAAAGCCGACTACCCCCGTAGGGAGAGCATGTGGCCCTGCTCAGGCGGAATACGACCCTTCAGCGTGTCGAGATAGATCTGCCGCACCGCCTCAGCCCCGCGGTTCTCGACCACGGTCAGGCATTTTTCGAGCATCGGTGCGAAGCCGGACCATGCCACGCCAAAGCGCTGGTCGATGCCGCCAGGACCCCAATCCTTCGCGCGCTTGCGGATATGGTCGGGCGCGAAGAACCAGCGCGGTTTTGCGCCCGGCAGGGCGCCTTCGTCGGCATCGGTGGCGCGATGCGTCAGGCCGACGCGCACCGAGCACGCCATCCGATCGCGGAAATGGTGGTGCAGCTCGGCCCGCAACGCGCTGCTGCCGGCCATGTCGACGAACGCGACAGGTGCGTCCGTCGGCAGCGAGCTGACGCGGTCGTAGGTGACGACCTCATCGTAGCAGGGCAGCGCGCCGACGAAGGCTGCATTGCTCGCCGAAGTCAGCCCGATCACCTTGCGGCCGCGGCCGTGCAGGAGATGCGCGAGTCCGAACGCGGTCTTGCTGGAGGCGCTCGAGAGCAGCACGCTGCGCGCGCCAAAGTCGTCGTTCTCGGCGAGGAAATCGTCGACCAGGAACGACAGCATGAACAACGGCCGCAGCAGCGCCTGGAGATCGCCCTGGTGCCCGGCAAAGGCGGGATCGCCGGTGACCCGGGAATAGACGTTGTAGACCGGGGACACCTGCTTGCGATGCTCGGCGCCGTCGCGCAAGGCACGCTTGCTCACGTCGACCGCTTCGATGACGAGATGCGTTGCCATCGGGAAATAGCCGAACAGCCTCTCACCCACGGCAACGTTCGGATGCTTGGAGGCAATGACCTCGCCAAAGCCCCACACCGGGATGTTGCCGATGCCTTGCGGCGCCGGAAAGATCTGCCAGTATTTCAGCTCGTCGCCCATCACGGCATAGGTGATGTTGTTGGCGGTGAACGCGAAGCGCTCGACCTTCACCAACAGCGCATCCGCGGGCAGCGCGGGTGGATCGGGGATCGCCGTCTCGATCAGCTTGCATTGTTCGAGATCGTTGCGCGCGACGATGAAATCGGTGGATGTCATGGCAAAGGTCCCGGCTTTTTCCGTGCTGGCATCTTCTCTTTCACCGTCGCGCGCTTTGCAACAGCAACATTGTTTAAAACGGCGTTCGCTTCCCCGGCGATGACGCCCTCGCGTTTCTTGACCGCGCGATAATAGCTCCACCACAGATGTGCAGCCGCACCGCGCAGGGGGCGCCAGGGTTCGGCGAGCGGCGCCATCTGCTTCTCGGTGGGCCGTGTCTTCAGGCCAAGCCCGATGCGGATGCCTTCCTGCACGGCGAGATCGCCGGCGGGCCACGCATCGCCATGGCCGAGACAGAACAACAGATAGACGTCGGCGGTCCACGGCCCGATGCCGGGCAGCGCGATCAGCGTGTGATGCGCGGCGTCGGCGTCCTCTTCGGCGAGCACGTCGAGGTTCAGTCGTTCGGCCGCGAGCTCGCGCGCCAGATGTTTCAGCGTCTTGATCTTGGCGGCCGACAGGCCGAGCCGTCCGAGCCGGTTGGCGCGCGCGCGGCGCACGGCCTCATGGTCGAACGGATCCAAGGCGACGTTGAGCCGCTCCCAGATCGCACCGGCGCTCGCGGTCGAGAGCTGCTGGCCGCAGACGATGTGCGCCAGCCCCGCAAATCCCGCCTCGCGCCGTCGCAGGCTCGGCATGCCCGCGATCTCCAGCACCGGCTTCAGCCGAGCGTCCCGCTTGACCAGCGCCTGAATGGCCTCTTCGAGATCAGACTGGGTTTCGAGGTGGATGGTCATGGTTGCTCAACTCGTCATGCGCGGGCTTGACCCGCGCATCCATCTCATATCGTAACGGAGTCATGGAAGATGGATTGCCGGGGCGCAGACAAGTTTACGTAGTCTGCGCCAGGCAGACTACTACGTCCGGCAATGACGAGTACCCCGAGAATGACGCCCCCCGTTTTCCGCTTCGCCCCCAGCCCGAACGGCTATCTCCATCTCGGGCATGCCCTCTCCGCGCTGGTGAACTTCGATCGCGCGCGCGAGACGGACGGGCGCTTCCTGTTGCGTATCGAGGACATCGACGCGACGCGCTGCCGGCCGGAGTTCGAGGCGGCGATCTTTGAGGACCTCGCCTGGCTCGGGATCGCCTGGGAGACGCCGGTGCGGCGGCAATCGGAGCATTTTGGCGCCTATCGCGCGGCGCTGGACAGGCTCACCGCACTCGGGCTCGTCTATCCCGCCTTCGAAAGCCGCGCCGAGATCGCAAAGCTGGTGACGCAGCGCGAGGCTGTTCAGCCCTGGTCGCGCGATCCGGATGGCGCGCCGCTTTATCCGGGGACCGCGAAATCGCTTTCCGCCGACGAGCGCGCGCGGCTGATCTCAGCGGGCGTGCCCTATGCGCTGCGGCTCGACATGGCCGCCGCTTGCCGCCGCGTGGCGGATCTCAGTTGGCGTGAGGCCGGCGAGGGGCCCGCGGGCGAGCAGGGCAGCATTCCTGCCCAACCGCAGGCCTGGGGCGACGTCATCCTGGCGCGCAAGGAGACGCCCACCAGCTATCACCTCTCGGTCGCCGTCGACGATGCGCTGCAAGGGGTGAGCGAGGTGGTGCGCGGTCAGGACCTGTTTCATGCCACCTCGGTCCACCGCTTGCTCCAGGAATTGCTGGGCCTGCCTGCGCCCGCCTACCGCCACCACCGGCTGATCTGCGACGTTGCAGGGCAAAAGCTTTCCAAGTCGACCCGCGCCACCGGCTTGCGCGACTTGCGTGCGGCGGGAGCGCTCCCTGCCGACATTCGCGCCTTGGTGGGATTACGTTAAGTTTCTCTGGGGTTTAGCAAAACGCCTCCGTGACTCCCTGGGCCGCTCCGTGCCATGCTGATTTTCGAGCCGGGGTTCAAGGGGAAACATGGCGGCGAAAACGCGCATCACGCGCACCACGCGGTCGTCCGGACGGCTGCCCAAGAGGCGTGCCAAGTCGCGTGTAGGGTCGCGTGTGAAGTCGCGTGCCAAGCCGCCTGCCGCCACGCGTGGAAAGCAGCGCGCCGGGACAGCGCACAAGCGCAGCACCAAGGTGAGCACAAAACCTGCCCCCGCGGACATGGTCCAGGCTGCGCTCGCGGCCTTTGCCCATGAGGTCCGCACCCCCCTGACCGGTATCCTCGCGATCAGCGATCTGCTTGCAACCTCGGACCTTGGCGAGCGTGAGCGGCGCTGGGCTGACACCATCAAGGCAGGCGCGGAGCATCTTGCGAGCCTTGCGACGTTGTTCGTCGATGCTGCCAAGACCGCCAAGGGCGTCGCTGGACTCGGCCAGGATCTGTTCGACCTGCGCGCGCTTGCGCGCACTGCCGGCGACTCGCTTGCGGGCCGGGCCGCTGCCAAGGGGTTGCAGGCCCAGGTCGACATCTCGCCAAAGCTTCCCGCGCTCGTGGTCGGCGATCCCGTCCGCCTGCGTGCAGCGCTGGAAAACCTGATCGACAATGCCGTGAAGTTCACGGAGCGAGGGGGCATCGCCCTCTCGGTTATGCCATGGCCAATCGCCAAGGGCAAAGCCGGTGGCAAGGCCAAGAACAACGCCAAGAACAACGCCAAGGCAGCGCACAAGGCCGGCGTCGCCTTCGCGGTGTCCGACAGCGGCATCGGGCTGACCATGGCCGAGATCAAGCGGCTGTTCCGCCCCTTCTCGCAGGCCAATGTCACCATCGCCTCGCGCTTCGGCGGTGCCGGGCTCGGGCTGTCATCGGTGAAGCAGCTTGCGCGCGCAATGGGCGGCGACATCACGGTCGCGCCGCGGCGCGGCGGCGGCGCCACCTTCACGTTGACGGTGTCGCTGACCTCGGCGAATTCGGAGAAATCCACGGAGTCAGGGGCGCACGACGGTCGCGGGGAGGATGCGGCAGCGGGCTTACGCGTGCTCAGCGTCGAAGACAATCCGTTCGGCCGCGTCGTGCTCAACACCATACTGACCGAGCTCGGCCATCATGCAGAGTTCATCGGCCGCGGCGAGGATGCCGAAAGTCGCCTTGCGCAAGGCGCTTTCGATGCGGTGCTGATGGACATGGTGCTGCCGGGCATCGACGGCATCGAGGCGATCAAACGCATCCGCACGATGTGTCCGCCGCTCGGTCAGATCCCGATCATCGGCATTTCCGGCCGCGGCGAAGACGAGACGGCCTCGCGCGAGGCCGGCGCCGACGCCTTCCTGGTCAAGCCCGTGTCTCCGCGTGCGCTAGCGACTGCGCTGCTTGAAGCGACACGCCGTGAGGAAGCCGCGACTTGATGATCGCGGCGTTGAGCTCGCCGCCATAGACGAAGATCGCGGCGATGAAATACAGAAACACCAGCGCGATGATCACCGAGGCGAGCCCCGCATACATCGTCACGTAGTTGTTGGCGAAACGCGCCAGATATTGCCCGAACACGATGCCCGAGATCAGCGACGCCACCATGGTGAAGACGATGCCGGGCAGGATCTGGAGGAAGCCGCGTCGCCCCGCCGGCAGCAAGGCGTGCAGGATGAACAGCGCCACGATCAGCGCCCCGATGGTGATGCCGTAGCGCACCCAGGTCAGGATGCTTTCGTTGGATTCGACAATCAGGGGGATGTGCCGCCGCGCCGCCGCGATGAGCAGCGGCCCCAGCACGATCAGGAACGCCATGGCGAGCGCGGTGAAGGCCGCCACCAGCGTGTAGCCGATCGATTCCAGCCGCAGCCAGTACCAGCGCCGCATCTCGACCACCGCATAGGCGCGGTTGAGCGCGACGCGTAAGGCCTCGACGCCGTTCGAGGCGAAGTAGACCGAGAGCACCGCGCCGATAGTCAGCACGTCAGTGCGGGTCGTGGTCAGAACGTCGTGGATCTCACCGGACAGGGTGTCGGCAACCTGCTTGGGCCAGACCTCAAGCATCAACCCGGCAGCCTGGTCGGCGAGCTCCTTGGAGCCGAAAAAGCCCGCCAGCGAGGTCAGCACGATCAGGAACGGGAACAGCGCCATCAGGCTGGACAGCGCGATATGGCTCGCGATCGCCCAGCCATCGTCGGCCAGGAACGTGTAAAATGCGTCCATCACGACCAGGTAGAGGTAGCGGATCTGCCTCACATGCCACCTGCGCGGGCTGTCGATGCTCCTCCTCCCCGCAAGCGGGGGGAGGCGAAGTGCACGTGCCGGCCCAAATCAAAAAACATCGGTCTAGCTTCTGATATTATTGGCCTAAAAGCCAGATCGCGCCGCGATGGCGCAGCCGCAAACACAGTGTTATCTACCCCTAATGGCATCCTTCCTGAGTTCTTTCATCCTGCCGGTGGCTGTCGGCGCCGTGGCGCTGGTGCTGCTGCTCGGTCTCGTCAACATGATGCGCGGCGGCTCGCCCAACACCTCGCAGAGGCTGATGCGGCTGCGCGTGCTGTTTCAGTTCGTGGCGATCGTCATAGCGATGCTCGCGGTCTGGGCGATGGGGCGCTAGAGCATGATCCGGAAAAGTGGGTACCGATTTTCCGATAAGATCATGTTCAAAAGTAACTGAGGCAAGCATGGTCGTTCTCAACCGCATCTACACCCGAACCGGTGACGACGGCACGACCGCGCTCGGCTCCGGCGAGCGCCGTCCGAAATATGATCTGCGGATCGAGGCCTATGGCACGGTGGACGAGACCAATGCCGCGATCGGCGTGGTGCGATTGCACGTCAGGGACTGGCCTGAGCTCGATGCGATGCTCGGCCGGATCCAGAACGATCTGTTCGATCTCGGCGCCGATCTCGCGGTGCCTGAGCGTGAGGGCCAGAAAACTGGGAGAGCCGAACGGTTGCGCGTGGTGGCAAGCCAGGTCGAGCGGCTCGAGCGCGATATCGACGCGCTGAACGACAAGCTCGCCCCGCTCACCTCCTTCGTGCTGCCGGGCGGAACCCCGGCCGCCGCCCATCTCCATGTCGCGCGCACGATATGCCGCCGGGCGGAACGCATGATGGTGGAACTCGCTGCAAAGCCGGACGAACCGGTCGGGGCGGCTGGCATCCAATATATGAACCGGCTGTCGGATTTCCTGTTTGTCGCGAGCCGCGCGGCCAATCATAATGGCGCTGGCGACGTGCTCTGGGTGCCGGGCCAGAACCGCTAAGCAAACCGCCAAGATTGGCTCGCAAAGCCAATTTTTGGGCCTCCGCGCGCGTTGACCGGACTGGGCCGGGCCATTAGGTTCCGCGCCAGTTGATAACCCCCCTCAAGAATTCAAGTGAAAGAGGATCGATGAAGGTCTTAGTGCCGGTAAAGCGGGTGGTCGATTACAACGTCAAGGTCCGCGTCAAGGGCGATGGATCGGGCGTTGAACTGGCCAACGTCAAGATGTCGATGAATCCATTCGACGAAATCGCGGTCGAGGAAGCGCTGCGCCTGAAGGAAGGCGGCAAGGCCACCGAGGTCGTGGTGGTTTCCATTGGACCGGCGCAGGCGTCGGAGACGATCCGCACCGGCCTCGCCATGGGCGCCGACCGCGGCATCCTGGTGAAGGCGGACGGCAATGTGGAGCCGCTGGCGGTCGCCAAGATCCTGAAGAAGGTCGCCGACGAAGAGCAGCCGGGCCTGATCATTCTGGGAAAGCAGGCGATCGACGACGACAGCAACCAGACCGGCCAGATGCTGGCCGCGCTGCTCGGCTGGTCGCAGGCGACGTTTGCCTCCAAGCTCGAGGTCGAAGGCAGCGACTTCAAGGTCACCCGTGAGGTCGATGGCGGTCTGCAGACCGTGAAGCTGAAGGGGCCGGCGATCGTCACCACGGATCTCCGCCTCAACGAGCCGCGCTACGCCTCGCTGCCCAACATCATGAAGGCGAAGAAGAAGCCGATCGCGGAGAAAACCGTCGCCGATTACGGCGTTGACGTCACCGCGCGCCTTGAAGTTCTCAAGACGACGGAGCCACCGGGCCGCAAGGCCGGCGTCAAGGTCAAGGACGTCGCCGAGCTGGTGTCGAAACTCAAGAACGAAGCCGGGGTGCTCTGATGACGACGCTTCTGATTGCTGAACACGACAATGCGTCGCTGAAGGATGCGACCAGCAAGGCCCTGACGGCGGCCGCCGCCCTCGGCGCCGACGTCGACGTGCTGGTCGCCGGCCAGAACGCCAAGGGCGCGGCTGACGCTGCCGCAAAGCTCACTGGCGTGAAGAAGGTGCTGCTCGCCGACGGCGAGGCTTACGCGCACGATCTCGCCGAGCCGCTGGCCGCGCTGATCGTCTCGCTGGCGTCCGGCTATGACGCGATCGTCGCGCCCGCGACCTCGCGCTTCAAGAACGTGATGCCGCGCGTCGCAGCGCTGCTCGACGTCATGCAGGTCTCGGAGATCATCAAGGTCGTCGCGCCCGATACCTTCGAGCGGCCGATCTACGCTGGCAACGCCATCCAGACGGTGAAGTCGAAGGACGCCAAGAAGGTCATCACGGTGCGTACTTCGACCTTCGCTGCTGCGCCGGCCGGTGGCAGCGCGAGCGTCGAGAGCGTCGCGGCGGCGGCCGATCCGGCCCTGTCGTCCTTCCTCAGTGAGGAAGTCGCCAAGAGCGACCGCCCCGAGCTGACCTCGGCGAAAATCATCGTCTCTGGTGGCCGCGCCATGCAGAGCCGGGAAAATTTCGCAAAATACATCGAGCCGCTCGCCGACAAGCTCGGTGCTGGTGTCGGTGCCTCGCGCGCGGCGGTCGACGCCGGCTATGCGCCGAACGACTGGCAGGTCGGCCAGACTGGCAAGGTCGTGGCCCCCGAACTCTATGTCGCCGTCGGTATTTCCGGCGCGATCCAGCATCTGGCCGGCATGAAGGACTCCAAGGTGATCGTCGCGATCAACAAGGACGAGGACGCGCCGATCTTCCAGGTCGCCGACTACGGCCTGGTCGCCGACCTCTACCAGGCGGTTCCTGAACTCACGGCCGAACTCGGCAAGCTCGGCAAGTAAAACACCGTAAAAACACCGGCCGGATGTCCTAACTCCGGCCGGTGTTTCATTTCTGAGGCGGTTTCTTTCGCGGGGGCACGCGGAAGGGCGCGATCCAATCTAGGTTTCGAGCCCGGGTTCTGATTAAATCGGATCCTCGGCTCACGGGGGATAGGCAGGGCGCGGCATCCGCGCCGTTCCGGTGGATGGCATTATGGCAGAGATCAAGAAGGTCGGCGTGATCGGCGCGGGGCAGATGGGCAATGGCATTGCCCATGTCGCGGCGCTGGCCGGTTTCGACGTGGTGCTCAACGACGTCTCGGCCGATCGTTTGAAGTCGGGCATGGCCACCATCAACGGCAATCTGTCGCGCCAGGTGTCCAAGAAGGCCGTCAGCGAGGAGGACAAGGCCAAGGCGCTGTCGCGCATCACCCTCGCCGAGAAGCTGGATGACCTCGCCGACTGCGACCTCGTGATCGAGACCGCGGTCGAGAAGGAGGAGGTCAAGCGGAAGATTTTCCACGAGCTCTGCGCCGTCCTGAAGCCCGAGGCGATCGTCGCCTCCGATACTTCCTCGATCTCGATCACCCGCCTGGCCGCGGCCACCGACCGCCCCGAGCGCTTCATCGGCATTCACTTCATGAATCCGGTGCCTTTGATGGAGCTGGTCGAGCTGATCCGCGGCATTGCCACTGATGATTCCACCTTCGAGGCCTCCAAGGCATTCGTTGCCAAGCTCGGTAAGCAGGTCGCAGTCTCCGAGGATTTTCCGGCCTTCATCGTCAATCGCATTCTGTTGCCGATGATCAACGAGGCGATCTACACGCTTTATGAAGGCGTCGGAAACGTCGAGGCGATCGACGCGGCGATGAAACTGGGTGCCCACCATCCGATGGGCCCGCTGGAACTGGCCGATTTCATCGGCCTCGACACCTGCCTCTCCATCATGCAGGTGCTGCATGAGGGGTTGGCCGACTCGAAATACCGCCCGTGCCCGCTGCTGGTGAAATACGTCGAAGCCGGCTGGCTCGGCCGCAAGACGCAGCGCGGCTTCTACGACTACCGCGGCGCCAAGCCGGTCCCGACAAGGTAAGCCGGTCCATTCAACGGGTGTCGTAGGGTGGCAAAGGCGCGGAGCGCCGTGCCCACCATCTCTCCGTGATCGCAGCAAAAGAGGTGGGCACGCTTCGCTTTGCCCACCCGATCCTGCAAGACCGCGCCTGCTCACCTCTCGTTAACCCCTCGCGCCTAGGCTGCCGCCCGTACGAGGGTCTTTGTATGGACATGATGGCCATGGTCAGCAGCATGCTGGCCGCTCAGCAAGGCGCGTTGCAGTCGAACATCGCGGCGACCGTGACGAAACAGAACTTGGATGCGGAGAAATCCGCCGTCCTGACGCTGCTCGGCGCCGGCCAGCCCTCGCTCGCCAATGTCGGCGCCGGCGTCGGCAATAGCCTCAATATTACGGCTTAAAATTACGGCTTAAAGCGCCGCGGCGGCCGGGTTCAGCGCCGCGCGCAGCAGCTTCACGGCATCATCGCTGGCCCATTCGGCCGGCCCTGCAATCGTGGCGATCTCGCAGCCTTGCGGGTCGACCAGCACCGAGGTCGGCATGCCCAGCGCCCGACCTATTGCCTTAAGATCCTGGAAAACCTTCGCTTTCTGGTCGTTGAAATAGCCGATCTGCGTCAGACCGGCCTCTTTCAGGAAGTTTTTCGGCTTCTCCGGGTCGCGGGTGTCGATATTGATCGCGACCACCTGGAAACTCGGACCCGCAAGCTTGGTCTGGAGCGCCTCCAGCGCCGGCATTTCCTTCCGGCAGGGCACGCACCAGGTCGCCCAGAGGTTCACCAGCACCGTCTTGCCGCGGAAGTCCGAAAGCTTTTTCGGCTTGCCGTCGGCGTCCTCGAAGGCGAGGTCCGGCAGTTTCAACGGCGCGGTCGCCATGGTCAGTGCGGCCACCTCGCCATGAGCGAGCGGCGCGATCCTGCTGGCGGTCTGGACCGCGGCGCGGCAGGCAGGATCGCCCGCCGGCCCCCGCTTCAGGCCCACCCCGTACAGCGCGGCAAAGCCGACCAGGCCGCCGACCACCACGGTGGCGATCACGAGCGGGATCCGGCGGGTGGCCGACCGCGCTTTCCGTTGGTCGAGCATATCGTTGGGGTCGAGCATATCGTTTGTCATCCGGTCGCAGATATGGCTATCAGGGGCCTCTTAATACGGCTGGCTGCGGCCAGCAAACGTGCGGCACAGGCCGTAGCAAGCGACAAGCAAGGCGTGAGCAGGGGATCATGAGCAACAAGATGTGGGGCGGCCGGTTCTCGGAACGTCCCGACGAGATCATGGAGGAAATCAACGTCTCCATCGACGTCGATCGTCACCTCTTCGCCCAGGACATTGCCGCGTCCAAGGCCCATGCCGCGATGCTCGCCACGCAGGGCATCATCACGGCCTCTGATGCGAAAAATATCGGCAAGGGTCTAGACACGATTTTGTCAGAGATCGGCAGGGGCGGTTTCGAGTTCAAGCGCGCGCTCGAGGACATCCATATGAATGTCGAGAGCCGCCTGTCCGAGCTGATCGGCCCCGCCGCCGGCCGCCTGCACACCGCGCGCTCGCGCAACGACCAGGTCGCAACCGACTTCCGCCTGTTCGTCCGCGACATCATCGACGAGACTGATGCTGCGCTCGCTGCGTTCCAAGAGGCGCTCGTGGAACGCGCGCTGGAGCATGCCGGGACTGTGATGCCCGGCTTTACTCATTTGCAGACCGCGCAGCCCGTCACCTTCGGCCACCATCTGCTCGCCTATGTCGAGATGGCCGGACGCGATCGCGGCCGCTTTCAGGATGCCCGCAAGCGGTTGAATGAATCGCCGCTGGGAGCGGCCGCGCTCGCCGGTACCTCGTTCCCGATCGACCGCCACGCCACTGCGAAAGCGCTTCTCTTCGACCGGCCGATGGCGAATTCGCTCGATGCGGTCTCCGACCGCGATTTCGTGCTGGAGACGCTGTCGGCGGCCTCGATCTGCGCCGTGCACATGTCGCGCTTTGCCGAGGAGATCGTGATCTGGACCTCACCGCTCGTGGGCCTCATCCGCCTCAGCGACAAGTTCACCACCGGTTCGTCCATCATGCCGCAGAAGCGCAATCCGGATGCCGCTGAGCTCGTGCGCGCCAAGACCGGGCGCGTCATCGGCGCGCTCAACGGTCTCCTGATCGTGATGAAGGGCCTGCCGCTCGCCTATCAAAAGGACATGCAGGAGGACAAGCAGGGCGCGATGGAAGGCTTTGCCGCGCTGTCGCTCGCGATCCGCGCCATGACCGGCATGGTCCGCGACCTCGTGCCGGACGAAGCGAAGATGAAAGCGGCCGCGGGCGAAGGCTATGCCACCGCGACTGATCTTGCCGACTGGCTGGTGCGGACATTGAAGATGCCGTTCCGCGAGGCCCATCACGTCACCGGTCGGATCGTGGCGAAGGCCGCGAGCGACGGCGTCGCGCTTCACGAGCTCTCGCTCAAGGAGATGCAGGCGATCGAGGCAAAGATCACCAAGGACGTGCTCGGCGTGCTCTCGGTCGAATCGTCGGTAAAGAGCCGCACAAGCTTCGGCGGCACGGCGCCGAAGAACGTCACGGCGCAGGCCAAGGCATGGGCGAAGCGGTTGGAAAAAGAGCGAAAATCGGGCTGAAGGCAAAATTTCGCTTGTTTTTCATGGTCATCCGGCTCTCGCCAGAGCGAGCCAATCTCTGTATGGTGCGGCCCGCGTAGTGGGGATCTCGTCGTGACGTCAAAGTTTCGCCCGACCGGCTCGGGGTGGGCCATCGTTGTCTTGAGCCTGAGCGCCCTGGCGCTCGCCGGCTGCGGCCGCAAGGGTCCGCTGGACCTGCCGCCGACTGCGTCCAGTGCGTCCACGGCCAACGTCGCCCCGGCTCCCACCGATACCGAGACCGAGGCCCAGAAGACGCCGAGCGTGTTCAATCCCACCTACGGCGCGGAGGCTGCGCCGGCCGCTGCCAAGGGCAAGAAGAAATCGTTTGTCCTCGACCCGCTGCTGGACGAAAAGCCCGGCAAGTGAGCCGGGATGATTGAGCGAGCGCCATGAATCATTTCGACTACCGCAACGGCGTCCTGCACGCCGAAGCGGTGAACCTTTCCGATCTCGCCGCGACCGTCGGCACGCCCTTCTATTGCTATTCGACCGCGACGCTTGAGCGGCACTACCGCGTCTTCGCGGACGCTTTTGCCGGCGAGAAGGTGCTGGTCTGCTACGCCATGAAGGCGAATTCCAACCAGTCGGTGCTACGTACGCTGGCCAAGTTGGGGGCGGGCGCCGACGTGGTCTCGGGCGGCGAGTTGAAGCGCGCCCTCGCTGCCGGCATCCCCGCCAGCAAGATCCTGTTCTCCGGCGTCGGCAAGACCGAGACCGAGTTGCGCTCGGCGCTTGCCGCCGACATCCTCTGCATCAATGTCGAATCCGAGCCCGAGCTCGAGCTGCTGTCACGCCTTGCCAGCGAAATGGGCAAGACCGCGCGCATCTCGGTCCGCGTCAATCCAGACGTCGATGCCGGCACGCACGCAAAAATCTCTACCGGCAAGTCCGAGAACAAGTTCGGCATCCCGATCATCCACGCCCGCGAGGTCTATGCACGCGCCGCAAAACTTCCGGGCATCGAGGTGACCGGCACCGACGTGCATATTGGCAGCCAGATCACCGATCTCTCCAAGATGGAGATCGCGTTCCGCATCCTCGCCGAATTCGTTCAGGCGCTGCGCGCCGACGGCCACAATATCTCGCACGTCGATTTCGGCGGTGGCCTCGGCATTCCCTATTACATGGACCGCGAGGCGCCGCCAGCGCCCGACGCCTATGCCGCGATGGTCAGGCGCATCACGCATAATCTTGGCTGCACGCTGATGTTCGAGCCGGGCCGGATGATCGTCGGCAATGCCGGCATCCTGGTCACGAAGGTGATCTACGTGAAGCACGGCGACGGCAAGAACTTCGTCATCATCGACGCCGCGATGAACGACCTGATCCGTCCGACGCTGTATGAGGCCCATCACGACATCCTGCCGGTTACGCAGCCCGTCGCCGGCGCGCCGACGATGCTGGCCGATGTCGTCGGCCCCGTCTGCGAAACCGGCGATTACCTCGCGCTCGACCGCACGCTGCCGACGCCGAAGCCGGGCGATCTCCTCGCCATCATGACCGCTGGTGCCTACGGCGCCGTGCAGGCCGGCACGTACAATTCCCGGCCGCTGGTGCCGGAGGTGCTGGTCAAGGGCGATCAGTATGCAGTGGTCCGCCCTCGCATCGAGGTCGAGCAGCTCATCGCCATGGACACGCCCGCGCCATGGCTGTGAGCGCGTGATCGTAGAAGCCCGGATGGAGCGCAGCGAAATCCGGGACGGTCTATCACGCGTTGCGAAGGACCCGGATTACGCTACGTTCCATCCGGGCTACAAGACTGGCGTCATTTCTTCCCGCCCACCACCACACCCGCCCGCTTCTCGATCGGCTTGATCGCCGCTGTGAAATCCGAATCTGCGCCTTCCTCGCTGATCACGGTCTCCCAGAGACGCCCGACCGCATCCGCGACCTCCATCGACAGGCCGAGCTGCTTCATCTCGTCCAGCGCCAGCCGCACGTCCTTCACCATCAGCCCGGTGGCGAAGCCGAAGTCGAAGCTCCGCGGCAGGACCGAACGCGGAAACTTGTCGCGGCTTGCGGTGTTCATGCCGGAGCCCGCATTGATGACGTCGATCATCACGGCCGGATCGAGCCCGGCCTTGACGCCCATCACCACCGCTTCCGATGTCGCCACGATCGCGGTCGCCGAGAGGAAATTGTTGGCGAGCTTCATGGTCTGCGCCGCGCCCGGCTTCTCGCCGATGAAAAACACCTTTCCGATCACGTCGAGCGCGGCCCTGATGGTCGCGAATTCGGCCTTCGGGCCGGACGCCATCACGGCGAGCGTGCCTTTCTCGGCGCCGGCGACGCCGCCGGAGACGGGGCTGTCGATCTGGACGATGTCGCGTTTTGCCAGCAGGCCGTGAATTTTCACCGCCATCTGCGAGCCGACGGTCGACAGATCGACGAAGCGTTTGACGCGTTTGCCGTCGATCACGCCGTTCGTTCCGGTTGCGACCTCGAGCGAGGCCTGCAGCGACGGCAGGCTCGCCATCACGGTCTCGACCTCATCGGCGACATCCTTCGGCGACGTCGCCGCGGTGGCGCCACGCGCCACCAGCGTGTCGAGGACCTCCTTGCGCGTATCGAACGCAACCAGCCGATGCCCCGCCTCGATCAATCGCCGCGCCATCGGAAACCCCATGTTTCCGAGGCCGATGAATCCGATGTCCATGGTGTTTCCTCGTGTTTTTTGTTCGTTTGTCAGGGACGGAGCTGCGTGCCACCACCTTCCGCTGTCGTCCCGGCGTTCGCCGGGACGACTCGGGGAGAATGCGGTGCATTCCTTACGGCGCCAGTGTCGCTCACGCCTTGCCGTCGATTTCGGCAAACACCTCGCGCGCGATGCGAAAACTGTCGACCGCGGCCGGCATGCCGCCATAGATCGCGACCTGCATCAGGATCTCGCGGATTTCCTCACGGGTGACGCCGTTGGTCAGCGCGCCCTTCAGGTGCGCGCGGAACTCGTGCTGGCGGTTGAGGATCGCGATCATCGCGATGTTGAGCATGCTGCGGGTCTTGCGCGGCAGCTCCTCGCGGCCCCACACCGTGCCCCAGCAATATTCGTTGAGCATCTCCTGGAACGGCCGATTGAAGTCGTCGACGTTCTTCAGGGCATTGTTGACATAGGCCTCGCCCAGCACCGCTTTGCGAACTTCCAGCCCCTTGTCGTGCATCTTCTTGTCCATGGCGTTCCTCGTGTCTTGCCTGAAGGATTTGCGACCGAAACCTACGGTGACGAACACAACCAGTCACGCCTTCGTGTTATGCACCGCTCGGGTGCGGGGTCCCGTAGAGGAACGGGTGCCTCAGTGCTGCCGTTGTGCTAGGCTGTCCTTCCGGGCAACCTGGAGAGTTGATTGAACGGCGTCACCCCCGACCCGTCAGACCCGATGCGCGATGGCGATACTCTGTCGCGGCTGAAGCTGGCGCAGGCCCTCAAGCGGGCCACATATGCGATCGCCTGGGAGCGCGCCTGGCCGCATCTGGCGCGGTTTTTGACCGTTGTCGGACTGTTTCTGGTGGTATCCTGGGCTGGCCTCTGGCTGGCGCTGCCCTTCATCGCCCGCGCGATCGGGCTTGGCCTGTTTGCCGTCGCGGCGCTTGCCGCCCTGTTCCCGCTGATTCGCTTCCGCTGGCCGAGCCGCGAGCAGGGCCTGAGCCGGCTGGACAACGGCTCGGGCATCCGCCACCGCCCGGCAACGACGCTCACCGACACCCTGAGCACGCAGGATCCGGTCGCCCAGGCGCTGTGGCAGGCGCAGCGCGAGCGCACGCTGGCATCGCTCAAGCGCATCCGCGCCGGATTGCCGCATCCGCGGCTCGCGATCCACGATCCCTGGGCGCTGCGCGGGCTCGTGATGGTGATGCTGGTCGCGACCTTCTTCGCCGCCGGCGACGAGCGCGCGATGCGCATGGGCGCTGCGTTCGATTGGAACGGCGTGCTGGCGCCGACGAATATCCGCGTCGACGCCTGGGTCACCCCGCCGGTCTACACCTCCAAGCCGCCGATCATCCTGTCGGCCGCCAACAAGGAGGCCGCCGCGCTTCCCGCGAGCGGCCCGCTCGCCGTTCCCGCCGGCTCGACGCTGATCGTGCGCTCCTCCGGCGGCAGCCTCGACGTCGTGGTCTCCGGCGGCCTCAAGGAAGTTGCGCCGAACGAGCAGGCCCCGAAAGGTACCAGCGAGAAGCATTTTGCCATCGCTAGCGACGGCACGGCGCATGTCCGCGCGCCTTCCGGACAGCCGCAATGGAAGTTCGCCGCGACGCCCGATCGGCCGCCGACGATTGCACTGGCCAAGGATCCCGAGCGTCAGGCCAGAGGCGCGCTGCAGCTGTCCTACAAGATCGAGGATGATTACGGCGTCACCGGCGCCGAGGCACAATTCGTCGTGCGTCCGTCCGATGCCCAGAAGGGCGACGAGAAGGCCGCGCCGCGGCCGCTGTTCCAGCCGCCGCAATTCGCGCTCGTGCTGCCGAACGCGCGCACTCGCAACGGCCTCGGCCAGACCGTCAAGGACCTCAGCGAGGACCCTTACGCCGGCGCCGATGTCACGCTGACGCTGACTGCCAAGGACGAGGCGGGCAATGAGGCGAAGAGCGACCCCTTCAACATGCGGTTGCCCGAACGTCTCTTCACCAAGCCGCTGGCGCGCGCGCTGATCGAGCAGCGCCGCATCCTGGCGCTCGATGCCAACAAGAACTCCGACGTCTATGCCGCGCTCGACGCGCTGATGATTGCGCCGGAATTGTTCACGCCCGAGACCGGCCAATATCTCGGCCTCTACAACGTCGCGAGGCAGCTCGAGGCTGCTCGCACCGACGACGCGCTGCGCGAGGTCGTTGCGAGCCTCTGGGCGCTTGCGGTGACGATCGAGGACGGCAACATCACCGACGTCGACAAGGCGCTCCGCGCGGCGCAGGACGCTCTCAAGCAGGCGCTGGATCGCGGTGCGAGCGACGAGGAGATCAAGAAGCTCACCCAGGATCTGCGTCAGGCGCTGGACAATTTCATGCGCCAGCTCGCCGAGCAGTTCCGCAACAATCCGCAGCAGCTCGCCCGTCCCCTTGATCCCAACACGAAGATCATGCGTCAGCAGGATCTCAACAACATGATCGACCGCATGGAGCGCCTGTCACGCTCCGGCGACAAGGATGCGGCCAAGCAATTGCTCGACCAGCTCCAGCAGATGCTGGAGGGCTTGCAGATGGCGCAGCCGGGTCAGAGCGGCGAGAGCGACATGGAGCAGGCGCTCAACGAGCTCGGCGACATGATCCGCAAGCAGCAGCAATTGCGCGACAAGACCTTCAAGCAGGGCCAGGATTCCCGGCGCGACCGCATGCGCGGCAAGCAGGGCCAGCAGGGCGATCAGTCGATGTCCGACCTGCAGCAGGACCAGCAGGCGCTGCGCGACCGCTTGAAGAAGCTTCAGGATGAGCTCCAGAAGCGCGGGCTCGCGCAGAACGGCCAAAAGGGTCAGAAGGGCCAGAAAGGCCAAAAGGGTCAGCAAGGCGAGCAGGGACAACCGGGCCAGCAGGGCCAGGGCGGCGATGAAGATGCCGACCAGGGCGATGATGACGGCGGTCTCGATGCTGCCGACAACGCCATGGGCGATGCCGGCTCCAAGCTCGGCGAAGGCAATGCCGACGGCGCCGTGGACTCGCAAGGCAAGGCGCTCGACGCGATGCGCAAGGGTGCGCAGAAGATGGCCGAGGCCATGCAGCAGGGCGACGGCGACGGCCAGGGCGATGGCCCCGGCAATCGTGCCGGCCGCCAGCAGAGCGGTGGCAACCAGACCGACCCGCTCGGCCGTCCCTTGCACGGCCGCGAGTTCAGCGACGACTACACGGTCAAGATCCCCGGCGAGATCGACGTCCAGCGCGCCCGCCGCATCCTCGAAGAGCTCCGCCGCCGCCTGGGCGATCCTTCTCGGCCGCAGCTCGAGCTCGACTACCTCGAGCGCCTGCTGAAGGATTTTTGAGCACTCGCGCCGTGATTCCGGGGCGCGCGTGAGCGCGAACCCGGAATCTCATGTCATATTCTCCGTCATTGCGAGCGCAGCGAAGCAATTCGGAATCTTTCCGCGGAGGATCTGGATTGCTCACATGGGGAGTTGGTGTGTCGAGGTGGTTGGTCAGCTCTTTGTTCGATTGCAGGCCAGCTCTTCGTCCCGACCGTTGGAGTGTGAAGATGGCGCGCGC
>NZ_JBANAZ010000099.1:0-26713 GCF_059803455.1 Bradyrhizobium sp. UFLA05-108
GGCGTTCGAGGGGTGTCCACACCCTCACCGCCGCTTACCCCAGTCGCCGCTTACCCCATAGCATCTGGATCGCCCGCATTCGCGGTGACGTCGGAGCAGACGTCAGGATTCGACGAACTCGTCGCGCTTGTATCCCTGCGCATAGAGCAGTGCGGTGAGATCGCCATGATCGATCCGCGCGGCCGCCGCAGCCGCCACGGCGGGCTTGGCGTGGTAGGCGACACCCAGCCCCGCCGCCTGGATCATCGCGAGATCGTTGGCGCCGTCGCCAACGACCAGCGTATCGATGTCGTCGAGATCGAACGCCTCCATCAGGTCGACCAGCGTCGCGAGTTTTGCCGCGCGGCCTAGGATCGGCTCCTTCACTTCGCCGGTGAACTTGCCGTCGCGCACGATCAGCTCGTTGGCGCGGTTCTCCTGGAAGCCGATTTTCGCGGCGACCGCGTTGGTGAACAGCGTGAAGCCGCCGGACACGAGACAGGTATAGGCGCCGTGGGCGCGCATGGTCGCGACCAGTTCGCGGCCGCCCGGCGTCAGCGTGATATGCTTGGCGAGGACATCGTCGACGACGCCGACCGGCAGGTCCTTCAGCAGCGCGACGCGCTCGCGCAGGGCCGGCTCGAACTCGATCTCGCCGCGCATCGCACGCTCGGTGATGGCTGCGACGTGCGCCTTGACCCCAACGACATCGGCGAGCTCGTCGATGCATTCCTGGCCGATCATGGTGGAATCCATGTCGGCGAGAAAAAGTCTCTTGCGCCGGAAGCCGACAGGTTGCACGACGATGTCGATCGGCAGGTCGCCGCGCAGCTCGCGCAACCGTTGTTCAATGGCGTGACGATCGCCTTCGAGGTTATCCTGCGCGCCGAAGGGTATGTCGACCGCAACCCCGTCGAACAGCCAGTGTGCAGGCGCGGCCGAGGGCAGCACGGCACGCGCGCCGTCGACGATGGTAGAGTCGAGCGCGGGATTATCGGGGTTGCAGATCAGCGTGGCGACGAGGGACATTTGAGGTTTTCGTGCGCGAGGGGCAAGTGAGCAAGGCCGTGCTTATCGCAGGCCCGACCGCCAGCGGCAAGTCGGCGCTGGCGCTCGAGCTTGCCCTGAACGCCGGCGGCATCGTGATCAATGCCGATTCCATGCAGGTCTATCGCGATCTGCGTGTCATCACGGCCCGCCCCACGCGGGACGAGGAGGCGCAGGTCCCGCACCGTCTCTATGGCCATGTCGACGCGGCCGTGAATTTTTCGGCCGGTGCCTGGCTCGCGGATGCGGCGGCAGCGCTGGCCGAGGCGCGGGCGCAAGGCCGCCTGCCGATCTTCATCGGCGGCACCGGGCTTTATTTCAAGGCGCTGACGAGGGGCCTCTCGACGGTGCCGCCGATCCGGCCCGAGGTGCGCGAGGGCGTGCGCGCGCGGCTCGAGCAGGGCGGCGTCGAAGCGCTGCACGCGGAACTCGCAGGCCGTGATCCTACCGCCGCTGGACGGCTGAATGTGCGCGACCGCACCCGCATCGCTCGCGCGCTCGAAGTGATCGAGGCGACCGGCCGCTCGCTGCTCGACTGGCATCGCGAGGGCCAGCCGCCGCTGCTGCCCAAGGACAGTTTCAACGCCCTGTTCCTCGCCCCAGAGCGCGATGAGCTCTATGCCCGCATCGATGCCCGCTTCGAGGCCATGCTCGGCGCCGGCGCGCTCAACGAGGTCGAATTGCTTGCCGCGCGAGAACTCGATCCGCTGTTGCCGGCGATGAAGGCCCACGGCGTGCCCACGCTGATCCGGCACGTCCGTGGCGAGATCAGCCTGGACGAGGCGGCCGCGATCAGCCAAGCCGACACCCGCCATTACGCCAAGCGCCAGTTCACCTGGTTCCGGCATCAATTGCCCGAGTTCGAATGGGTGAAGCCGGAGCAGGCGATGGGGTGGCTGGCCGCTGCCGTGAGGGCGGAGTGAGGCGCCTCGCTCGGTCGTCGTTCCGGGGGCGCGCACAGCGCGAGCGCCCCGGGAACGACGACCTTTTGCGCTTTCGTCGTAAATTCCCTCTCGCCGAACCGCCGGAACGCCGCTACACTTCTCGAAATCGCGCGAAAACGGCCACATTGCCTTGACATCCGGGCTTTGGCCGCTATGGTTCGCGCAACCTTTGGGAAGCCGGGCCGACCTCATGCGTAACATTATTACCAAACTCCTTATCGTCGTCGTACCCAGGCGCATCGCCGGGGATGGCTAGCGGCCATCCAAAACCGAGCGGTGCGCATGGGGCCTCTTGGGGCCCTTTTTTATTTCCCGAACCAGACCTCGAAGAAGCCGCTGACAACAGCGCATCCGGAGCAAGCCAATGACCGACAACAGCCACGATCCGAACCAGATGACCGGCGCCGCGATGATCGTGCGCGCGCTCATCGATCATGGCGTGACGGATATTTTCGGCTATCCCGGCGGCGCGGTGCTTCCGATCTATGACGAGATCTTCCAACAGAGCGAGATCCAGCACATCCTGGTCCGGCATGAGCAGGGCGCGGGCCACGCCGCCGAAGGCTATGCGCGCTCGACCGGCAAGCCGGGCGTCGTGCTGGTGACTAGCGGCCCCGGCGCCACCAACATGGTGACGCCGCTGACGGATGCGCTGATGGATTCGATCCCGCTGGTCTGCATCACCGGGCAGGTGCCGACCCACCTGATCGGCAATGACGCGTTCCAGGAATGCGACACCGTCGGCATCACGCGCCCCTGCACCAAGCACAACTGGCTGGTCCGCGACGTCAACGATCTTGCCAAGGTGCTGCACGAGGCGTTCTACGTCGCGACCTCGGGGCGACCGGGCCCGGTGCTGGTCGACGTGCCGAAGGACGTGCAGTTCGCGACCGGCACCTACCATCCGCCGCGCAAGTCCGACGTGCACGTCTCCTACGCGCCGCGCGTGAAGGGCGACGCGATGCAGATCCGCAAGGCCGTTTCGCTGCTCGCCAATGCCAAGCGTCCGGTGATCTATTCGGGCGGTGGCGTGATCAATTCCGGCCCTGAGGCCTCAAAACTGTTGCGCGAGCTGGTCGAGGTCACCGGTTTCCCGATCACCTCGACGCTGATGGGCCTGGGCGCCTATCCGGCGTCGGGCAAGAACTGGCTCGGCATGCTCGGCATGCACGGCACCTATGAGGCCAACATGACCATGCATGACTGCGACGTCATGCTGTGCGTCGGCGCGCGCTTCGACGACCGCATCACCGGCCGGGTCGATGCGTTCTCCCCTGGCTCGAAGAAGATCCACATCGACATCGATCCGTCCTCGATCAACAAGAACATCCGCGTCGATGTTCCGATCATCGGGGACTGCGGCAATATCCTCGGCGACATCCTCCAGGTGTTCAAGGCCGAGGCGAGGAAGCCCGACATCAAACCGTGGTGGCAGCAGATCGCGCAATGGCGTGCGCGCAATTCGCTGTACTTCAGGAAGAACAACGACGTCATCCTGCCGCAGCACGCGATCCAGCGCCTGTTCGAGCTGACGCGCGGCAAGGACGTCTACATCACTACCGAGGTCGGCCAGCACCAGATGTGGGCGGCGCAGTTCTTCGGCTTCGATGAGCCGCATCGCTGGATGACGTCCGGCGGTCTCGGCACCATGGGCTACGGTCTGCCGGCCGCGGTCGGCGTGCAGGTGGCCCACCCGGACAGCCTCGTCGTCGACATCGCGGGCGACGCCTCGGTGCAGATGACGATCCAGGAGATGTCGACGGCCGTGCAGTACGAGCTGCCGATCAAGATCTTCATCCTGAACAACCAGTACATGGGCATGGTGAGGCAGTGGCAGCAACTCCTGCACGGCAACCGGCTGTCGCATTCGTACTCCGAAGCGCTGCCGGATTTCGTCAAGCTCGCGGAAGCCTATGGCGGCGTCGGCATCCAGGCGCACAAGCCCGCCGATCTCGATGGCGCGATCAAGGAGATGATCTCGGTCAAGCGCCCGGTGCTGTTCGACTGCCGCGTCGCGGCGCTCGAAAACTGCTTCCCGATGATCCCCTCCGGCAAGGCGCACAACGAGATGCTGTTGCCGGAGCAGGCCAATGACGAGGCCACCGCAGTCGCGTTCGCCGGCGGCAAGGCACTGGTGTGATGCGATGTTCGACCTGAAGGAGCTCGAACGCGCACATGCGATCGTGGGGCAGGCGGTGCCGGCGACGCCGGCGCATGCCTGGCCGCTGCTCGCTGAGCGACTCGGTACCCGTGTCGTGGTCAAGCATGAGAATCACACACCGATCGGCGCCTTCAAGGTGCGCGGCGGGCTCGTCTATCTCGAGCGGCTGAAGCGCGAGCGGCCGAACACGCCCGGCATCATCTCGGCGACGCGCGGCAATCACGGGCAGAGCCTGGCGTTTGCCGCGAGCCGCCACGGCGTGCCCGCGGTGATCTACGTGCCGCGCGGCAACTCGGTCGAGAAGAACCGTGCGATGAAAGCCTTTGGCGCTGAGCTCGTCGAGCACGGCGAGGACTTTCAGGCCGCCCGCGAGGAGGCCGAGCGCCGTGCGCAGTTCGCTGGCTTGCACATGGTGCCGTCATTCCATCCGGATCTCGTGCTCGGCGTTGCGACCTATGCGCTGGAGTTGTTCCGGGCCGCACCTGACCTCGACATTCTCTACGTGCCGATCGGCCAGGGTTCCGGCATCTGCGGTTGCATCATGGCGCGCGACCTGCTCGGGCTAAAGACCGAGATCGTCGGCGTGCAGTCGACGGAGGCGCCGTCATACGCGCTGTCGTTTGCGGCCGGCACGGTCGTGACGACGGAGACCAGCAACACGCTCGCCGACGGTATGGCGACGCGCATCCCCGACGCGGACGCGCTCGCAGTCATCCGCAAGGGCGCCTCGCGCATCGTGCAGGTCACCGACGACGAGGTCGGCACGGCGATCCGCGCCTATTGGACCGACACGCACAATCTCGCCGAGGGCGCCGGCGCGGCAGCACTTGCGGCTGCGCTGCAGGAGAAGAGCAAACTCGCGGGCAGACGAGTGGGTCTCGTGCTGTCCGGCGGCAATATCGATTTCGATCTGTTCAAGCAGTGGGTCATGGCGGATGCGCCGCCGGGCCAGAAGGTGGTCGCATGATGCGAGCCGGCGCAACAACACTGCGGTCATCGCCCGGCTTGACCGGGCGATCCAGTACGCCGTGGCGGTCGTGGGAATCTCAGGCGCCGGTGATTACTGGATGCCCCGCCTTCGCGGGGCATGACGAGAGAGACATTCTGAGGGGACGACAATGAACCAGCCCGCATCCGCCTATTTCCTCGAGGACCGCCACGACCCCAACGAGACGCATACGCTCTCGGTGCTCGTGCAGAACGAGCCCGGCGTGCTCGCCCGCGTCATCGGCCTGTTCTCGGGTCGCGGCTACAACATCGAGAGCCTCACGGTTTCCGAGACCGAAGCCCAAAAACATCTGTCGCGCATCACCATCGTCACCACGGGCACGCCGATGGTGATCGAGCAGATCAAGCACCAGCTCGACCGCATGATCCCGGTCTATCGCGTCGTCGACATGACGCAGACCCGGCGCTCGATCGAGCGCGAACTCGCGATGGTGAAGGTGCGCGGGGAGGGCGAGCATCGCGTCGAGGCGCTGCGGCTGGCGGACGCCTTCCGCGCACGCGTGATCGACGCCACCACCGAGAGCTTTGTGTTCGAGATCACCGGCAATACGGACAAGATCAACCAGTTTATCGACCTGATGCGTCCCATCGGCCTTGTCGAGGTGTCGCGCACGGGGGTTGCCGCGATCGGTCGCGGGCCTGAAGGGATGTGAACCATGCTGGCGCGCGACTGGTACTACAACGAACGCAACCGGATGGGCATCGAGCCCGCGGTCGCCTCGATCTACGACAACCACGATGACGCCGATCTGCGCGCGCGCGCCGCGTTGAAAATGCTCGGCGTACAGCGCGGCTGGCGTGTCGCCGACATCGGCTGCGGCAACGGCGTGCTCGCGACGGAAGGCGCGCTGATGGGTGCCGAGGTCGACGCCATCGATATTTCGCCGGCGATGCTGGCGCTGGCCGAGATCTATGCCCGCGACCGCAAGGCCAAGGTCGCGACGCAGTCGGCGGGCCTGCTCAGCTTTGCCTACCGGCCCGAATCCTACGACCTGATCGTCAGCGAGTTCACGCTGCATCATCTGCCGGATTTCTGGAAGGCAGTGGCGCTGTCGCGCATCTATCGCGCGCTGAAGCCGGGCGCGAGCTTCTATTTGCGCGACATCGTCTTCGTTTCGATGCCGGATGCGGCCGAGCGGGACGTCGAGCAATGGGCCGATTTCCAGATCAAGAACCACGAGTTTTCGCGCGAGAGCGTCGTCACGCATATGCGCGACGAATATTCCACCTTCGGCTGGGTGATGGAGCGGATGCTGACTGATGTCGGCTTCACGCTGGTCTCGGCCGACTACCACGCGCCGATGCACGGCACCTATCTGCTGCGCAAACCCATCCCTTCCACGTAAGCGCCGGCGAGCAAGGCTGAACGACAAGAACACGCAACGGAACAGAGCCCCGAAGAACAACAATGAAGCCGGCCGACATCCTCATCGCCGTCATGGTGGCGATCGTCTGGGGACTTGCCTTCGTGGCGAGCCGGCTGGCGCTCGACGAATTGTCACCGGAACTGATGACAGCGCTGCGCTTTTCGATCGCCGCCGTGCCCTGCCTGTTCATCCGCAAGCCGAAGATCGCCTGGCCGCTCCTGATCGCGATCAGCTTCACGCTGTTCCTCGGCCAGTTTTTGTCTCAGGCCTATGGCATCGCCCATGGCGTGCCGGTGGGGCTCACGAGCGTCGTCGTGCAGAGCCAGGCGCTGTTCACCATCGGCTTCGCCGTGCTCGCCTTCGGCGAACGGCCGACGGCGGCGCAGACGCTGGGCATTGCCATTGCCGCGGTCGGCCTTCTCTTGATCTGCGGCACCGTCGGCTATGATTTCAGCGTCAGCGCCTTTGCGGTGCTGATGATCTCGCCGATTTCTTTCGCGATTGGCAATCTTCTGTTGCGCGGCGCCCGCGGCGTGCCGATGTTCGACCTGTTCGCCTGGTTGTGCCTGACGTCGGCGGTGCCGCTGTTCGCGCTGGCGCTGATCGTCAATGGTCCCGTGCCGACCTGGCAAGCGCTGACGCAGATGTCGCTGACGTCAGTCCTCTGCATGCTGGCGCTCGGCGGCATCTCGACCAGCATCGCCTATTGGCTGTGGGGCCGGCTGCTGCGCGACTATCCGGCTGCGCAGGTCGTGCCGTTCGCGCTGCTGGTGCCCTTCGTCGGCTCGACCGCCTCCAGCGTCGTGTTCGGTGAACGGTTCGGACCCCTGCGGCTCGCCGGCATGCTGACCGTGATCGGTGGCATCGCGGTGATGCTGCTGGCCAGGCGCTCGCAAGTCCTGCCAAAGACAGCGTGAGGTACGGATGTCGCAGTCGCTTCTCTATGCCTTCATCGTCTTTGCGGTCGTGATGTACTTCACGCCCGGGCCAAACAACATCATGCTGCTGTCGTCAGGCCTGACCTACGGCTTCCGCCGCACCATTCCGCACATCGCCGGGATCACCATCGGCTTCGCTTTCATGGTCGCGACCGTCGGTCTGGGGCTGGGGACTGTCTTTCTGGCCTATCCGATCCTCCAGACCATCCTGAAATATGCCGGCGCCGCCTACCTGATCTATCTGGCGGCCGCGATCGCCCTTTCGGGCCCGACGAGGCCGGGCGAGGACAACGGGCGCGGCCCGATGACCTTCCTGGGCGCGGCCATGTTCCAGTGGATCAACGCCAAGGGCTGGGTCATCGTCATCGGCACCATCACCGCCTATGCGGCGATTGCCCAATTCCCGATCAATATCGCCATCCAGACCGTGATCAGCCTGATTGTCGGCACGGTCTCGACCGTTGTCTGGGCCCTGTTCGGAAGCGCGCTCCGTCCGGTCCTGACCTCCGAGCGGCTGGTCCGCGCCTTCAATATCGTGATGGCGATCCTGCTGCTTGCCTCTCTCTACCCCGTTTTCATGGATGCATGATGTCGCGGATTTCCATGCAGAAACGGGTTTCCTTCGGGGCGGAAAATGCTCTAGACAGCCCCCGAAATCCGCAAATTTCACCTTCGGACCCTGACCATTGGCCGATTTTCGGCCCTCAATGAGGAAACGACTATGCGTGTTTATTACGATCGCGACGCCGACCTGAACCTGATCAAGGGCAAGAAGGTCGCCATCGTCGGCTATGGCAGCCAGGGCCACGCCCATGCGCTCAACCTGAAGGACTCCGGCGTCAAGGAGGTGGCGATTGCGCTGCGCAAGGACTCGGGCTCGGTCAAGAAGGCGGAAGCCGCCGGCTTCAAGGTGATGGAAGTCGCCGAGGCCGCCAAATGGGCCGACCTCGTCATGATGCTGACCCCGGACGAGCTCCAGGGCGACATCTACCGCGAGCACCTGCACGGCAACATGAAGAAGGGCGCCGCCCTCGTCTTCGCCCACGGCCTCAACGTCCATTTCAACCTGCTTGACCCGCGCGCCGACCTCGACGTGCTGATGATCGCCCCGAAGGGCCCCGGCCACACCGTGCGCTCGGAGTATCAGCGCGGCGGCGGCGTGCCCTGTCTGATCGCGATCGCCAAGGACGTCTCGGGCAATGCCCATGACCTCGGCCTCTCCTACGCTTCGGCGGTCGGCGGTGGCCGCGCCGGTATCATCGAGACCACCTTCAAGGAAGAGTGCGAGACCGATCTGTTCGGCGAGCAGGTGGTGCTCTGCGGCGGCCTGGTCGAGCTGATCAAGGGCGGCTACGAAACCCTGGTCGAAGCGGGCTACGCGCCCGAGATGGCCTATTTCGAATGCCTCCACGAGGTGAAGCTGATCGTCGACCTGATCTATGAAGGCGGCATCGCCAACATGAACTACTCGATCTCCAACACCGCCGAGTACGGCGAGTACGTCACCGGCCCGCGTATCATCACCGACGAGACCAAGAAGGAGATGAAGCGGGTTCTCAACGACATCCAGTCCGGCAAGTTCTCGCGCGACTGGATGCTCGAGAACAAGGTCAACCAGACCTCGTTCAAGGCGACCCGCGCCAAGCTCGCCGCGCATCCGATCGAGGAAGTCGGCGCGAAGCTCCGCGACATGATGCCCTGGATCAAGAAGGGCGCGCTGGTCGACAAGTCGAAGAACTGAGGTTTGCGTTCCCCGGACGCAGCGCAGTGCGAAGCGGTGCGCTGCTGATCCGGGGTCCATAGGTCCCGGCTCTGCGGTGCACCGCTTGCGCGCTGCACCGCGTCCGGGACACGAGAGACGAGCAAGTGACGCACTCTCGTTCGCCAAACCAAATCTTAAACCTTCGCGACTACAACCGGCGCGAGATCGCTAGCTGCGATCTCGCGCTTTCCTCTTCAGCGCCAAGCGCTGGTGCTTCATTCAAATTCTTCGATGTTGAAGCGCAGCCTGAAGACCAAGAACTGACGCTTAAAGCACATTCTTGATCTCGCGCTGTTTCTTAGGCGTTTGCGCCGCCTCTCCAGTCCCACAAAAACTCAGCGACTTCAGAGTCTAAGATTCGTCTCTTCATCCGCATCGTGATCATTCGCATGAATGCACGAAGACGACTTCGCGTGGCACATCATGTTAAGAGCTGACGTCTGATCGATATTCTTGCTGGCTATCGAAGATGCGAACCGCGGACACTAGACGGGGGCGACCGGACTCGGGCGTGAGGTCGCGGCCATCGCGATCAGCCGCAGTGCGATCACGGCGAGGAGGGGGACGAGGAAGGCCGCATAGAGTGGCATCGCCGGCACGCGCTTGGCGAACGAGACCATGAACTGGAAGCAGAGATAGTAGCCGCCGACGAGGTGCAGGGTGCGCCAGGCACGGGGGCCGAGCAGGTCGGCCGTGCGGTCGAAGGAGGTCGCCGCCATCGCGACGATGATGGCGTAGCCGATCCCGCCGAAGAGGTAGGATGCGGCCGAGCTCGCGGTCGCAAAGCCGGCCGGATCCATCTTGGCGAGGGAGACGATCGCAACCGCGTGGAGGCCGTGGGAGACGGCGAAGCCGAGGCCGAGATAACGCCGGTTGCGGCGCTGCCAGCGCGTCCAGCCGTTCGGCCAGAGCCGCACCAGGGCGGCGGCGCTGAAGGCGAGGCAGAACAGGAGGAGCGAGCTGCGCGCCGTAAAGCGTATCGCCATCCGCACGCCCTCGATCTCGAACTGCCGCATCGCGGCGATCCAGAGGCTGAGCGCGATCAGGCTCAGGCTGAGCAGGGCGACCAGGCGCCAAGCCTCGAACCAGCTTTGACGTTGCGCCATGAGATGGTCTCCTCCGTTATGTAATCATCGATTACATTTGGTGGGTCTGTTTTGGTCAACCGTGTAATCGCTGCTTACATTCACGTTCGGGTGATGCTAGGAGTTTTTGATGCCCGCCCGTGAGCTCTCAAGGCGCCGCTCGCGCGCCACCCAAGCGCGGCCCTACCATCACGGCGATCTCCGCCGCGTGCTGATCGATGCTGCGCTGCAACTGGCGGCCGAGGGCGGCGAGGTCTCCGTTCGCGAGGCGGCGCGGCGTGCGGCGGTGTCACCGGGGGCGCCGTTCCGGCATTTTCCCAACCGCGACGCGCTGATGGCGGCGGTGGCGGAGGAGGCACAGCGCCGGTTTCGTGCAGAGATCGATGCGGGACTGGCCCAGGCGCCGCCGGCCGATCCGCTCGCTCGCTTACGTGCCTTTGGCCTTGCCTATTTGCGTTGGGCGATGCGCAACCCTGCCCATTTCGAGATCATCTCGACAGGGCGCTACTTCGCCCATGGCAGTTCGCCCGAACTCACCCGCGACAATGCCGAGCTGATGGCGCTGACCGAGCGCATGCTGGGTGATGCTGCTGAGCAGGGACTGCTGCGACAGGGCGAGCTGAAGCCGATCCAGATCGCCGCCCGCGCCCTGGTCTACGGTTTCGCCCGGATGAATCTCGACGGTCATTTCCCGCGCTGGGGCGTGGAGGAGGGCGAGATCGAGAGGATGGCCGAAGCGGTGATCGACGTCTTCATCACCGGTATCGCGAAGGCCACGCGGAGCAGCTGACGCTGTCCAACCCTCATGGTGAGGAGGCGCGCAGCGCCGTCTCGAACCATAGAGGCCCGGCTGCAAATCCTGGCCTCGCCTTCGAGACGCCTGCTTCGCAGGCTCCTCAGGGTGAGGGGATAGAGTAGGGCGCGCGGCGTGCATCTGCCGCCCGCTAATATTAAGCGAAGGTCGGACGGCAGGTCGCGTTGCCTGCCGATGACTGTTCCGTTACAGTTTTATGACACGGCGCTCACCGGCAGCGTCGGACGCTCTGGCCGCCAGCAGGCTGGCCAGATGGCTTGGCATCACCGCGCCGGAGCGTGTTCAGCGTATCGTCGATGGCGTCCGCGCCCAACCCAGGTCCTTCCGCCGCCACCGCCGTCCTGGCGAGCGTTGCCGCGATCGGCATCTGGCGCCTGCTCGCCGTCGCCGCGCCGCATCTGGCCGCGCTCGCGCTGATGTACGAGACCGAGACCGATTTCAGCTCGCGCCTCGGCTTTGCGCTTGCCTGGGGCATCCTCAACTTCTTCTGGATCACGCTGCTCCGCCGCCCCGCGTTGTCTGGCGCGCTGTCGCTGACCATGGTCGTGGTGCTGGTGCTGCTGTCGCGGCTCAAGCACGACGTCGTGCAGATGACGGTCAACTTCATCGACCTGATGATGATCGACCGCGACACCGTCGCCTTCCTGTTCACGATCTTCCCGAACCTGCGCTGGTCGGTGATCGGCGCCTGCCTCGTCATCCTGCCGCTGATGTATGCGCTGTGGTGGCTCGATCCGTTCCGCATCCGCCGTCTGCCGGCGTTTGCCTGCAAGCTCGCCTGCCTCGCCGCGCTGGTCGGCTATTCGCTCTATCATCCGGACGAAGCCTGGCGCGGCTATTACGACGACGGCTATCTCTCAAAATTCTTCCGCTCCGGCGTCACTGCGGTCTCCGACTTCATGCAATACGGCTTCATGGAGTCGGCCGCGTCTACCGGCGAGCATCTCAACGTGCCGCTGGTCGATGCCTGCCACCCTGCGGGGCGGCGGCCGAACATCATCATGATCCATGATGAATCCAGTTTCGACATCCGCGCCGCGCAAGGCGTCAAGGTGCCGCCTGGCTATGGCAGCCATTTCAAATCCTGGGACGGCAAGCAGCGTACCTTCCTCGCCGAGAGCAATGGCGGACCGAGCTGGTTCACCGAATACAACGTGCTCGCCGGCCTGTCGTCGCGCTCCTTCGGCCGTTTCGCCTATTTCGTGACGCGCATCGCTTCGGGCCGGGTCGAGCGCGGTCTGCCGCTCAGCTTGCGCCGCTGCGGCTACGACACGATGTCGCTCTATCCGGCCTACGGCGCTTTCATGAGCGCGCGCAGCTTCCAGATAACGACGGGCATCGAGCGCTTCTATGATGCGAAGGACCTCGGCGCGAAGGACGTCGAGCCGGATTCCTTTTTCTACGACAAGGCGCTGCAGTTGATGGGCCAGCAACCGCCGAACAAGCCGCTGCTCAGCTTCATCTATCTCGGCGCCAATCATTTCCCCTGGGAAACGCGTTTCCGTCCCGATCTGATGCCGGGCTGGCGCGCGCCGGGCAATACACCGTCGATCGACGAATATCTGCGCCGGCAGGCGATGAGTGCCGAGCAGTACCAGGCCTTTCTGGCCGGCCTGCAGAAGAAGTTTCCGAATGAGCCGTTCCTGATCGTGCGCTATGGCGATCATCAGCCGGAATTCGCGCCGCAGATCCTCGAGCCCGGGCTCGATGAAGGCAGCCTCGGCAAGAAGCTCGACGACTATGATCCGCGTCTTTATGCCACCTACTATGCCATCGACGCCATCAACTTCGAGCCGGTGAGAAGCGATGCCGTGATGGACACGATCGACGGTGCCTATTTGCCGCTGGTGATCCAGGAAGCCGCCGGTATTCCGCTCGACCCGTCCTTCGCCGCGCAGAAGGACGTCATGCTACGCTGCAAGGGCATCTTCTATGGCTGCAAGGACGGTCAGGAAGCACGACGCCTCAACCGCCTGCTGATCAACGCCGGAATGATCCACGGGCTGTAGCCTTGCTCGCCCGAGCGACGGTTTCTCGCCGTCACCCTGAGGTGCGAGCCTTGCGGCGCGAGCGCGCCGCTGGGCGAGCCTCGAAGGGCGACGGTGCGGGTAGATGCGCATGGAGCCATTGTGCCACCGTGCCTACCTCTTCCCCACCTTCTCCCACAGCCACTTCGCCACCACGTCGGGCGACGAATTCGCATCGTTGCCGCTGGCGCGCAGATTTGCTTCGCGCATGTCGGCGATGTCGATCCGATCGAGCAGCGGTTTTAGCGCGGACTTGAGCCGCTCATCGCCGGCGCGCTTCGGGGCGAGCAGCAAAATGGCGTCGTAAGGCGGGATCGCGTTCTTGGGATCGTCGAGCGCCACGAGGTCGTATTTCGCGATCAGTCCGTCGCTGGTGTAGCCCGCGATCACGTCGACCTCACCGCTCGCGACGGCAGCATACATGAAATCGGGCTGCATCTGCCGCTGGGCGCGGAACGCGAGCCCGTAGGCATCGCGCAACGCGGCCCATTCCGGACGCGAGAAGAACTCGTAGTCGCCGGCAATCGACAGGCCTGACGCATGCGCCGCGAGATCGGCGACAGAGTGAATGCCGAGCGCCTCGGCGCGCTTGCGCGGCATCACCAGCGCATAGGCGTTCTCGAAGCCGAGCTCGCCGAGCAGTGTGATATTCTGTTTGGCGAGCGCTGCCTTCAGCTCGTCAATCAGCTCCTTGCGCGGCTTGATATCCGTGCGGTGCAACTGATTGGCCCAGAGCGTGCCGGAATAGTCGACATAGAGATCGATGTCGCCGGCCTTCAGCGCCTCGAAGGCGACGTTCGAGCCGAGGCCCGAGCGCGTCGTTGCGGGCAGGCCTGCCGCCGCCAGGCGATCCCGGATCAGGGCCGAAAGCACGTATTGCTCGGCGAATGTCTTGGCGCCGACGACGTAAGCCGGCGAGGAGCGTCCGAGCGAGGGCACCAGCGTCGCGGCGACCAGCGCTGCAATCCCGACGCCGCCGAGCGTCGTGCGCAGGCGGCTGCGATTACGCAGGCCGGTTTCGATCAGGCCGAGCAATTGGTCGACCGCAAGGGCCAGAACGGCCGAGGCAAAACAGCCGAACAAAACGAACACCCAGTTCTGTGTTTGCAGGCCGGCGAAGATGTAGTTGCCGAGGCTGGTCTGCCCGATCGGCGTCGACAATGTTGCGGTACCAATCACCCAGACAGCGGCGGTGCGGATGCCCGCCATCATCACCGGCAGTGCCAGCGGCAGCTCGACCATGACAAGCGATTGTCGCGGCGTCATGCCGACGCCTTGGGCCGCTTCAAGCAGGGCAGGATCGATGCCGTTCAAGCCGGTGATGCCATTGCGCAGCACCGGCAGCATGGAATAGAGCGCCAGCGCCAGCATCGCCGGCAGGAAGCCGAAGGCCGAGAAGGAAGCGCCGAACCAGGCGAGTGTCACGGAGGCCAAGAGCAGAAGGAGCGGATAGAACAGCGCGAGCAGCGCCAGCCCCGGCACGGTCTGGACGATGCTCGCGAGCGCGAGCAATATGTTGCGCGCTACCGGGCGGTTGCGGCACAGGATCGCGAGCGGCAGGCTCACGATGAGCCCAAGCGCGAGTGCGGCAAGGCTCACCCGCACATGGCTGCCGAGATAGTCCGGCAGATGCGACAGCGCCTCGCCCCAGCGCGGATCGGAGATCTGGCTCATGCCATACCACCCTGCGGCAGCCGCTCGTTCAATCGCGCGACCTGGCGCCGCGGCGTGCGCAACAGCTCCAGCACATAGGCGTCGTCGCTTCGGCCGAGCTCCGCAGGCGTGCCCTGCGCGAGCAGCCTCCCGGCGCGCATGACCGCGATGCGGTCGGCAAGCAGGATTGCTTCCGTCATGTCATGGGTGATCATGACCGTGGTGAGGCCGAGCTTGTGATGCAGCGCGCGATAGTCTTCTCCGAGCGCGTCGCGGGTCAGGGGATCGAGCGCGCCGAACGGCTCGTCCATCAGCACGATGCGTGGACGCGCGGCGAGTGCCCGCGCCACCCCGACGCGCTGGCGCTGCCCGCCGGACAGGTCTTGCGGCAATCGATCGCGATGCTGGGTACGGTCGAGCCGCACCAGATCGAGCAGCTCATCCACTCGCGCGGCGATCTCTCCCTGTGGAGTGCCCAGCAGCTTCGGCGTGATGCCGATGTTGTCCGCGACGCTCAAATGCGGAAACAGCCCGCCGCTCTGGAAGACATAGCCGATGCGCCGCCGCAGCGCGACCGGGTCGATGCGGCCGATATCCTCGCCCTCAACCGTGATCGTGCCATGGTCGGCCTCGATCAGCCGGTTGGTCAGCCGCAGCAGCGTGGTCTTGCCTGAGCCGGAGCTGCCGACGATGGCCAGAAACTCGCCCTCGGCGACGTCGAGCGAAACGCCGTCCACGGCCACGACCGGGCCGAAGTTTTTCGCGACATGCGCATAGCCGATCACGGGTTTGGAGGTCATCGGTACGGACCCAGCCCTACACTCCCGCAATGGGAGATTTGATGGACGCGACCCCGCATGCGTACCACGCTTGGCCGCTCAATTGAACTTGCCGGCGCAAGCGGCTAAGGCATCCGCCAAGATCCGGGAGGAAATTGACAGATGGCAACGCCCACGGCGGTGGCGCTCGAGGATACGAAAGTCGCATTTCGGCTTGGTGACGGGCGCGTCTATACGGCGGTGGAAGAGGCGCAGCTGACGGTCGGCCAGGGCGAGTTTGTCGCCATAGTCGGCCCGACTGGTTGCGGCAAATCCACACTGCTCAACGTCGCCGCGGGGCTGCTGAAGCCCGCCGCCGGCAGTGTCAAGGTGTTCGACCGGCCGCTCGCCGCCCTCAACAAGGACGCCGGCTATTTGTTCCAGGCCGATGCGCTGTTCCCGTGGAAGACGGCCATCGACAACGTCGCAATCGGTCTCGAGATCAAGGGCACGCCTCGCCCGGAGGCCCTTGCGCGCGCGCAAAAATGGCTGACCTCGGTCGGGCTCGGCGCTTTCGCGGGCCGCTACCCGCACATGCTCTCCGGCGGCCAGCGCAAGCGCGTGGCGCTGGCGCAGGTGCTCATCCGGGATCCAAAAATCCTGCTGATGGACGAGCCGTTCGGCCCGCTCGATGCCCAGACCCGGCAGGTCATGGGCAATCTCCTGCTCGAACTCTGGAGTGCCGACCGCAAGGCGGTGCTGTTCGTCACCCATGATCTGGAGGAGGCGATCGCACTCGCCGACCGCGTCGTGATCATGTCGGCGGGGCCGTTCTCGCGCATCATCGGCGACTGGCGCGTTGAGCTTGCACGCCCGCGCGACATTTTCGAGGTGCGGCTGGACAAGGAGTTTCACGCCCTCCATCGCGAGATCTGGAGCGTGCTCAAGGACGAGGTGATGAAGGGTTACGCACAATCCACCCAGGCGGAGGCGGTCTGATGTCGCGCCTCACGCTGCTCTCGCTGCAATTTCTGGTCGCCGTGGTCGCGATCGTGCTCTGGCAGGTGCTCTCTACCGTTCCGGTGTTCGGAAAGATCCTGCTGCCGCCGTTCTTCTTCTCCAACCCGGCCGACGTGTTCAGCCAGATCGTCAAATGGTTCGCGAGCGGCGTGATCTGGAAGCATCTCTGGATCACGCTATGGGAGTCGATCCTGGCCTTCGTGATCGGCTCACTCGGCGGCGTGCTGGTCGGCTTCTGGTTCGCGCGGCAGCCGCTGGTCGCAGCCGTGTTCGATCCCTACGTCAAGATGGTCAATGCCCTGCCGCGCGTGGTGCTCGCACCGATCTTCGCGCTGTGGCTCGGCCTCGGCATCTGGTCCAAGGTCGCGCTCGGGGTGACGCTGGTGTTCTTCATCGTGTTCTTCAACGTCTATCAGGGCGTCAAGGAGGTCAGCCGTACGGTGCTGGACAATGGCCGCATGCTCGGCATGAGCGAGCAGCAATTGATGCGGCACGTCTATTGGCCCTCGGCGCTGTCGTGGATGTTCTCTTCGCTGCACACCTCCGTCGGATTTGCCGTGGTCGGCGCCGTCGTCGGCGAATATCTCGGCTCTGCCGCAGGCCTCGGCTATTTGATTCAGCAGGCCGAAGGCGTGTTCGACGTCGCCGGCGTGTTTGCAGGGATGTTCGTGCTGTCGGCCTTCGTCCTCCTGATCGACATGGCCGTGACGATGGTGGAGCGTCGGCTTCTCGTGTGGCGTCCGACGGCCGCGGACGGGCGAGGCTAGGGATGGTGCGATCGTTGCCGGACCCGCGCAGGGATGCGGGCCCGGACATGCGTGTGAGCCTCGCTGGCTCAGTCCAGCAGCTTGGTGTCGTCGGGCGCCTGCGGCGGTGTCTTGATCGCGATCGCCTTGACCTGTCCGCTGATCGGCTTGGTGCCGCCATGCGGCGTCCCCTTCGGGATGATCACGAGGTCGCCGGGCTTCACCGTCACCTCCTTGTCGCCGAGCCAGATCGTCCCGGACCCGTCCAGGATGTACTGGATCTCGTTGGTGTTGGGATGCAGATGCTTGGGCACGTTGCCGACCTGGATCGAGACGGTGGCGCCGTCTGCCGCCATGAACATTTTGGAGCGGTAGCCGACCTCGTTCGCAGGCCCGAGCACATCGCCTTGCATCTCGCCGGTGTGGACGAGTTGCGCGGTGATGTTCTCGGCAGCCCACGCCGGCTGGAGCAGGTAGGTCACGCCAGACCCTGCGGCGAAGGCGGCGACGAGCGAAACGGCGATTGCGATGCGGTTCATGGATGATTCTCCCGATAAAGGGTTGTTGTTATGCCGTCATGCTATTGCGCCGAAAGTCCGATGACCAGTGTCTTGGCCAGTGCTTCTCAAGCCAGTCCCGCTGCTCTAATGTGCCGCCAGCCGAACGGAGGAAACCAATGAAGAAGACGATTGCCAGGCTCGCGGGCGCGCTGCTCGCGCTCACGCTCACCACCAGCTTTGCCACGGCGCAGAGCAAGGTCACCATCGCGGTCGGCGGCGGCTCCTGCCTGTGCTACCTGCCGACGGTGCTGGCAAAACAGCTCGGCGAGTACGAGAAGGCCGGCGTCAATGTCGACCTCGTCGACCTCAAGGGCGGCTCCGATGCGCTCAAGGCCGTGCTCGGCGGCAGTGCCGATGTCGTCTCCGGCTATTTCGACCATTGCGTCAACCTCGCCGCCAAGAAACAGGAGTTGCAGTCCTTCGTGGTCTATGATCGCTATCCCGGCCTCGTGCTGGTGGTCGCGCCTTCGCATACCAACGAGATCAAGTCGGTGAAGGATCTCGCCGGCAAGAAGGTCGGGGTCAGCGCGCCCGGCTCCTCGACCGATTTCTTCCTGAAGTATCTCCTGAAGAAGAACGGCCTCGATCCCGCCGGCACCGCCGTGATCGGCGTCGGCCTAGGTGCGACCGCGGTCGCTGCCATGGAGCAGGGCCAGATCGATGCGGCCGTGATGCTCGATCCCTCCGTCACCGTGCTCCAGGGCAGCCACAAGGACTTGCGCATCCTCAGCGACACCCGCACGCAGAAGGATACGCTCGAGACGTTTGGCGGCGAATATCCGGGCGGCGCGCTGTACTCCACGGCGGCCTGGGTCGCCGGCCACGAGAAGGAGACGCAGGCGCTGACCAACGCGATGCTGAACACGCTCGCCTGGATCCATTCGCACTCGCCGGAAGACATCATGGCGAAGATGCCGGAGGAGATGGTCGGCAAGAACAAGGAGCTTTATCTCGCCGCGCTGAAGAACACGATCCCGATGTTCTCGGAGACCGGCAAGATGGACCCGAAGGGCGCGGACGCGGTGCTTGCGGTGTTCAGCGTCGGCTCGCCCGAGGTTGCGAATGCCAAGATCGACGTCAGCAAGACCTTCACCAACAAGTTCGTCGAGCAGGCCAAGAAGACCACGGGGATGAATTCCAAATAATATTGCCAAGCAATCGACGCGAAGCGGTGATATGCAGATGTCATGACATCTCCTGCCATTCGCCGCATCACGACGCTCGATCTCACCGTGGAAACGCAGGCGTGGCCGTTCGCACTGGAACGGCGCGCCGAGATCGCTGCGCATTTTATCGAAAAGCAGCGCGAACGGCCCAAGCTATGGAACGGTCGCATTCTGATCGGGCGCGACCCCGTCTTCTCCGAAGACCGTTTCGCTGCGAGTTATTTCGAGACCGATTTCGCCAGCTTTCTCGCCTGGCGCGACTGGGGTTTTCCCGACAAGGCCGTGTTCAACGGCTTTGGCATGGGCGCTCTGCGCGCCTCCGACGGTGCGTTCGTGCTGGGCGTGATGGGCGAGCATACCGCAAATGCGGGGCGCATCTACTTTCCGTCGGGTACGCCGGACCTCGATGACGTCAAGGACGGCTCGCTCGACATCCCCGGCAGCGTGGTGCGTGAGATCGAGGAGGAGACCGGGCTCACGGCTGCCGACTATCAGGCGGAAGAGCATTGGCATTGCGTGGTGTCAGGCCCCGCGATTGCCCTGATCCGGATCCTGGACCTGGATCTGCCGGGTGAAGCCATCCGCGCCCGGATTGAGGCCAACCTCGCCGCGCAGGAGCATCCGGAGCTTGCCGGCATTCACCTGGTCCGCGGGCTCAGTGATCTGACGCCGACCATGCCGCGCTTCGTTACGGCCTTCATCGAGCAGCAGCTCGCCGCGCGCTGACGCGTTAAGCCCGCGACGCTATTCGGCTTGACATCGCATCTCCCAGCCCATGTGATGGGCAAAAAATAAAACCAAGAAGACTGCAACGCACAATCGTCCAGGGAGGTTTTGATGCGCATGCGCATGGCTGCCCGCTTGGTACGTCACTTTGTACTTGGGCTGATGGTCGCAATCGCGGCGCTGGGCTTGGCGGCATCTGCCCAGGCTCAGGAGAAGAAGATCAAGATCGGCGTGATTTTTGACCTGACCGGCCCGCTCGCCGGCGGCGGCTCCGAGCTCGAATATATCGGCGCCAAGATCATCCTCGACCAGTTCGCAAAGAGCGGCGTCGAGGGCTACAAGATCGAAGCCATCTACGCCGATGCCCAGAGTAAGCCCGACGTCGCCATCAACGAATCCGTCCGCCTGCTCGAGCAGGAGAAGGTGGACATGGTGCTCGGCTTCTTCTCCTCGGCGCAATGCGTTCCGGTCGCGGCCCGCGTCGAACAGTTGAAGAAGTTCATGTGGATGACGACCTGCATCTCGTCCGCCGTGTTCGCCGACAAGAACTACAAATATGTGTTTCGCCCGCAGGCGAGCGGCGACCAGTTCGGCATGATGACGATGGACTTCATCGCCCAGAACTCGAAAGCGAAGTTCGGCAAGGAGCCCAAGGACCTGCGCGTCGCCATCATCCACGAGGACGGCGCCTACGGCGTCGACGTCGCCAAGGGCAACGAGGCCGGCGCCAGGAAGGCCGGCTTCAACGTCGTGCTGAGGGAGGGTTACTCCGCGACTGCGCCCGACCTTTCCGCACTGGTGACGAAGCTCAAGCGCGCCAAGCCCGATGTGATTTTCCACACCGGCTACAATCCCGACATCACGCTCTTGCTTCGCCAGGCGCGCGAGCAGGGCCTGAAGTTCGGCGCGCTGATGGGGCATGGTGCGGGCTACGGCGTCTACGAGAAGCTGAAGGAGGGCATGGGCGCTGACGCCAACTACATCTTCAACACCGATCCGATTTCGATCTGGCTCGCCAATCAGAAGACCATGGATCCGAAGCTCGGGCCCGTGATCAAGATGGTCGGCGAGGAGTTCGACAAGATCAAGCCGGGCGTTGCCATCCGCTCCGCCCATGTCGGCATCGGCGCCTCCAACACCTACGTCTTCATGGCCGACGTGCTGCCGCGCGCGATCAAGAAATATGGGGGCGTCGATGCGGACGCGCTGCGCAAGGCAGCGCTCGACACCGATATTCCCGAAGGGGGCACCATGCTCGGCTTCGGCGTCAAGTTCTATGGCGAGGGCACGCCGATGGCGGGCCAGAACGAACGATCGTTCCCTGTCGTGATTCAGTACCTCGACGACAAATCCTATGTGGTGTGGCCGAAGAGTCAGGCGCAGCGCGAGGCCGTGCTGCCGCTGCCGAAGGGCTCCACCTACAGCAACCAGTAGCGCGAGACGCGGCGGAGGGATGCGGTGCTGGAAGTTCGCGGGCTGGTGAAACGTTTTGGCGGCTTCACGGCCGTCAACAACGTCTCCTTCAGGGTCGACCAGGGCGAGATCCTCGGCCTGATCGGCCCCAACGGTTCTGGCAAGAGCACCATCTTCAACATGCTCTCCGGCACGCTGACCCCGACCGCCGGTTCGATCGTGTTCGCCGGGACCGAGATTGCGGGACTCGCGCCGCATCGGATCATCAATCGCGGCATCGGCCGTACCTTCCAGATCCCGCGACCGTTCCGCCGCCTGACGATTTTCGAGAACGTCGCGCTCGCCGGCTATTACGGGCAAGGCCGACACAGCCGCGCCAAGGCCGAGGAGGCCGCCGAGCATGCGCTCGCCATGGTTGGTCTGCCGACCGATCGGCATGCTGGTGTCGATGGCCTTGGTGCCGCAGGGCTCAAGAAGCTCGAATTGGCAAAGGCTCTCGCCACCGGACCAAAGCTGCTGCTCGCCGATGAGAGCCTCGGTGGCCTTGATGATGCCGAGATGGACCAGGCCGCCGACATGCTGCGAAAGATCCGCGGCGATCTCGGCATCACCATCATCTGGGTCGAGCACATCATGGGCGTTCTCATGCGCGTGGTCGATCGCGTGATGGTGCTCGACCACGGCGAGAAGATTTCGGAGGGGCTGCCGAGCGCAGTCGCCAGCGACGTGCGGGTGATCGAGGTCTATCTCGGCACCGATGCCGAGACCACGCAAGCCGCGGCCGCCGAAGCGCGCCGCCGCGCCGGAGGGTAGGCCATGCTGGAGCTTCGATCCGTCGACGCCGGCTATGGCAGCTTTCAGGCGCTGTTTGGCGCCAATCTAGAGGTCAGGGCCGGCGAGGCGGTCGGCGTGATCGGCCCGAACGGCGCCGGCAAGACCACGCTGATGCGGGTGATCTCGGGTTTGATCCGCCCCGCGCGCGGATCGATCAAGATGGAGGGTGTCGATGTCCTGGCGACGCCGGCACACCGCATCGTCAGTCTCGGCATCGCGCATGTACCGGAGAACCGGCGGCTGTTTCCGCAACTCTCGGTCGATGACAATCTCAAGATGGGCGCCTTCATGAAGGAGGCGCGCCACAAATATGCCGAGCGGCTCGAGATCGTCTTTGAGCTGTTTCCGCGCCTGAAGGAGCGTCGTCATCAGATGGCAGGCACCATGTCTGGCGGCGAGCAGCAGATGTGCGCGATCGGGCGCGCGCTGATGTCGGATCCAAAGCTCCTGCTGCTTGACGAGCCCTCCGCGGGCCTCGCTCCGGTGGTCGTGCAGCAGGTGTTCGAGCTCGTGAAGCGCATTCGCGCGCGCGGGCTGACGGTCCTGATCGTCGAGCAGAACGTGCAGCAGGTGCTGCGCGTGGTCGACCGCGCCTACCTGATCGAGGCCGGGTCGATCCGCGCGTCCGGCAGCTCGGCTGAGATGCTGGCGAGCGATACGGTCAAGGAAGCTTATCTCGGGGTGTGAGGGGCGAGCGGGCGCATGCAGGCATTTCTTGATATCTTCGACATCTACCTGCTGGAGGCGGTGATCAACGGCATCCTGCTCGGCGGCGTGCTGGCGCTGCTCGCGCTCGGGCTGAACCTGATCTTCGGCGTTATCGACGTGACCTGGATCTGTTACGCCGAGCTCGTGATGATCGGCATGTACGCCATGTATTTCCTGGTTCAGTATTACGGCCTCAGTTATTTCATCGCTGCGCCCTTCACCATCCTGCTGGTCGCGCTGCTTGGTGCGGCGCTGCATTATCTCGTCATCGCACCGCTGCTGACCGCGCCGCCGATCAACCAGTTGCTCGCGACCGGCGGCGTGCTGTTCGTGCTCCAGAGCTTCGCCACCGTCGCGTTCGGCATCGATTTCCGCAATCTCGGCATTCGCCTTCCGGTGCTCGCGCTCGGCGACATGAATTTCAGCTATGCCCGGCTGTTGTCCTTCATCGCAGCGCTGGTGGGCATGGTCGCGGTCTATCTGTTCATGACGCGCACCTTCACCGGCACGGCGATCCGCGCCATCTCCCAGGACCGCCAGATCATGGCGCTGATGGGCGTCGATACGAAGAGGATGTATATCATCACCTCGGCGCTTGGTGGCGCGCTCGCGGGCCTTGCCGCCTGCCTCCTGGTGCTGCAATACGACGTGCATCCCTTTGTCGGCCTGTCATTCGGGCCGATCACCTTCTTGATCTGCGTGCTCGGCGGGCTCGGCAATTTCATCGGTGGCTTCATCGCCTCCTTCGTCTTTGCCGAGATCATCTCGCTCGGCGGCCTGTTCTCCGACCTCGAATGGGGCTACGTGCTGGCGTTCGCCTTCTTCATCGTCATGATGTTCATCCGGCCCGCCGGCCTGCTCGCGAGGCGCAGATGACGAGACAGGCGCAGCTTGCCGCATGGGCGCTCGGACTCGCGGCACTCGTCATGCTGCCGTTCGTCTATCGCGATCCCTATCACCTGCATATCCTGGTGCTGATCCTGATCTGGTCGTTCGCCTACACATCCTGGTCGATGATGGGGCGGTTTGGCCTGGTCTCGCTCGGCCATGGCGGCTTCATGGGGATCGGCGCCTATGTCACGGCGCTGTTGTGGAACCATCTGGGACTGTCGCCCTGGATCGGCATTCCCATCAGCATGGTCGCGGCCGGAGCGCTCGCGCTTGTCGTCGGCTATCCCTGCTTCCGTTTCCGGATCACCGGGCACTATTTCGTGCTGGTGACGCTAGCGCTCTCCGGCATCGTGCTGCAGGTCATTACCGCCACGCGCGACTGGACCGGCGGCTCGCTCGGCTATACGCCCAACCGCGCGACGGGCAACAGGCTTTGGGCGCTCCAGTTTGATGACAAGACCACCTGGTATCTGGTCGCGCTTGCGGTCTGGGTCGCAGGACTCGTGGTCTGGTACTCGATCGACCGCAGCATGAGCCGCTACGCGCTGGAGGCGATCTCTGAGGACGAGGACGCCGCGGCCGCCGCCGGCGTCGACGTCACCGCGGAGAAGCTGAAGATCACGCTGATCAGCGCGCTGATGACCGCGCTCGCGGGCGCGATCTATTGCCAGTACCAGATGTTCATCACGCCAGACACGGTGAGCGGCATCGCGGTGTCACTCCAGATGGTGTTCGCAGCCATCGTCGGCGGCCTGTTCGTCTCACTGGGGCCGACGGTCGGTGCCATCATCACCATCCTGCTCGCCGAATCCTTGCGCATCGGATTTGGAACCAGGGCCGTCGGCTGGGACAACCTCGTCTACGGCGTGCTGCTCGTCCTCTTCATCATATTCCTCCCGAAGGGCATTCTTGGTAGCCTCGTCGAACGATTGAAGCCGCAACGCAAACCATCTCCGAGCTCATGAACAAGAAACCCTCCAAAACGCTCGCCGCAGGGCTCGCCGAATTCATCACGCCCTTCCGTTACGATGGTTCGGGCAAGTTTCACCTGAAGGACCACAAAACGGACGAGAAAGGTGGTCTCGACAAGGACGAGGCACAGAAGATTCTCGAAGCCAACAAGCAGCATCTGGCCGATTTCCAGGAGAAGCTCTACGCGCAGGACCGCTGGTCCGTCCTGATCATCATTCAGGGCATGGATGCAGCCGGCAAGGACAGTGCGATCAAGGCGCTGTTCGAAGGCATTAATCCGCAGGGCTGCGAGGTTCGTGCGTTCAAGGCGCCGACCAGCCACGAGCTCGACCATGATTTTCTCTGGCGCCACGTCGTTGCCCTGCCGGCGCGCGGTCTTATCGGGATATTCAACCGCTCCCACTACGAGGAATGCCTGGTGACGCGCGTGCATCCGGAGGTCCTCGCCAAGGAGAAGCTGCCGCCCGGGCTCGTCACGAGGAACATCTGGCGCGAGCGGTTCGAGGACATTTCCGCCTTCGAGCGCTACCTCGCGCGCAACGGCACCGTGGTGCTGAAATTCTTCCTCAACCTGTCCAGGGAGGAGCAGCGCCAGCGCTTCCTCGACCGGCTGGAGGATCGCTCCAAGCAATGGAAGTTCTCGATGGATGACATCAAGGAGCGTGCGCTGTGGCCGCGCTACCAGGCAGTCTATCAGGACATCGTCCGGCACACCGCGACGACCCATGCACCCTGGTATGTCGTGCCCGCCGACCACAAATGGTTCGCGCGTGTCGTCATCGGGTCCGTCATCGTCGCCGCGCTCGAGCGGCTCAATCTGCAATTTCCTCGCGCCGACCGGGCATCGCTGCACGAGTTCAAGGCGGTGCAGCAAGCCCTGGAAGGTGAAGCGAAGGGAGGGAGGAAGCGGGCAAGGTGAGGGGCAACGGCAGCAAGAACGTGAAGAACGTGAACTTCGCGCTGCAGGGTGGCGGAGCGCACGGCGCGTTTGTGTGGGGCGTGCTCGATCTCGTGCTGGAGGATGGAAGGCTCGCCATCGAAGCAATCAGCGCGACCAGCGCTGGCGCCATGAACGCCGTGGCGATGGCCTCGGGCATGGCGATCGGCGGCGCCGATGCTGCACGGGAAAACCTGCACCAATTCTGGTACGAGGTTTCTCGTATGGACATGGTGTACGACCTGTTCTCGCCGCTCAACCAGTGGATTCAGGCGCTCAAGCTGCCGCCGGAGTATCATCCGGTGCACTCCTTCATCCACACCCTGACTCACACGGTGCCGCCGAACGTTCTCAATCCCTTCAATTTCAATCCGCTGCGCGCGCTGCTGCAACGCGTCGTCGACTTCGACAGGCTGAATTCAGCGGCGGAGGCGCCGCAGCTCTTCCTCAACGCCACCAATATCCGGACCGGCAAGATCAAGGTGTTCCAGACGCCACTCTTGAGCGCGGACGCCGTGCTCGCCTCGGCCTGCCTGCCACCCTATTTTCAGGCCGTCGAGATCGACGGCGAGCATTATTGGGACGGCGGCTATCTCGGCAACCCCGCGATCTTCCCCCTGATTTATCGCAAGGGCAGCCACGACGTCATCATCGTGCAAGTGACCGCCATCCGACGCGACGAATTGCCGGCGAGCGCGGCGGACGTGCTCCACCGCATCAACGAGATCAGCTTCAACTCGTCATTGATGCGCGAGATGCGCGCGATCGCCTTTGCGACGAAGCTGATCGACAATGGCGAACTCGACAAGGACACGCACAGCCGCATGTACATGCACTGGATCGGCAACGATCAGTTGATGTCGCAGCTCGGAACTGCGACGCAATTCCACCCGGAATGGAGCCTGCTCTGCAGGTTGCGCGACGAGGGTCGGGAAGCAGCGCGAAACTGGCTCGACAGGCACTTTGGCCAGATCGGCAATGCCTCGACGGTCGATCTGACCGAAATGTTTCTCTGATTTGTGTTCTCGTGGTTATCTGGAGGCTGCCTCCTCGCATTCTGCTGTCATGCCCGGGCTTGACCGGAGCATCCAGTACGCCGCTGCTTCTCCGTACCCATCACCGTCTCTGGAATACTTGTATGGGCTTGGTCAAGGATGAGTGGTTGTTAGATCATTTCAGATCATCTCCTTGTTCGAA